>JAJPYW010000165.1 GCA_021204715.1 Prevotellaceae bacterium | reverse complement strand
CTGTCAATCACAATACAATCATTATATAATAAGTAAAGAAATCGACATGGAGGAAAAGAAAACTTATTCTTACAAGGAGGCGTATGAAGGGGCACTTGAATACTTTCAAGGCGATGAACTGGCCGCGAGGGTGTGGGTGAACAAGTATGCCGTGAAAGATTCTTTCGGGAACATCTACGAGCAATCGCCCACGGACATGCATTGGCGCATTGCAGGTGAGCTGGCGCGTATTGAGGCGAAGTATGCCAATCCGATGAGCGCGCGGGAGCTGTTCGACTTGTTGGACCACTTCAAGTACATTGTGCCGCAAGGCAGCCCTATGACGGGCATAGGGAATGATTACCAGATTGCTTCGCTTTCCAACTGCTTCGTTATCGGCGTGGAGGGCGAGGCCGATTCTTACGGTGCCATCTTCAGGGTGGACGAGGAGCAGGTGCAGTTGATGAAACGGCGTGGCGGCGTGGGGCACGACTTGTCGCAGATCCGTCCCAAGGGCTCGCCGGTGAAGAACTCGGCGCTTACTTCCACGGGCTTGGTGCCGTTCATGGAACGTTATTCCAACTCTACGCGCGAGGTGGCGCAGGACGGCCGCCGCGGGGCTTTGATGCTGAGTGTGTCTATCAAGCATCCTGACTCGGAATCGTTCATAGACGCCAAGATGACGGAAGGAAAGGTGACGGGCGCGAACGTGTCGGTGAAGATTGACGACGAGTTCATGCAGGCCGCCATCGACAAGCTTCCTTACGTGCAGCAGTATCCGGTGGGTTCGGAGCATCCGATAGTGAAGAAGGAAATCGACGCGCAGGCTTTGTGGAAGAAGATTGTGCACAACGCATGGAAGTCGGCCGAGCCGGGCGTGCTCTTCTGGGACACGATACTGCGCGAGTCGGTGCCCGATTGCTATGCCGACTTGGGCTACCGCACGGTGTCGACCAATCCTTGCGGGGAGATTCCTCTGTGTCCGTATGATTCTTGCCGCTTGCTTGCCATCAACCTTTATTCATACGTGGTGCGTCCTTTCCAAGACGACGCTTACTTTGATTTTGAACTCTTCGAGAAGCATGTGGGGCTGGCGCAACGCATCATGGACGACATCATAGACTTGGAGCTCGAGAAGATTGTGCGCATCATGCAGAAGATTGCTTCCGACCCTGAGAGCGACGACGTGAAGCGCACGGAGTCGGCTTTGTGGAAGAAGATATACAAGAAGAGCGGTCAAGGCCGGCGCACCGGCGTGGGCATCACGGCCGAGGGCGACATGCTGGCGGCGCTTGGCTTGCGCTATGGCACGGAAGAGGCGACCGACTTCTCTGTGAAGGTGCACAAGACGATTGCCTTGAACGCTTACCGCTCGTCGGTGAAGATGGCCAAGGAGCGTGGCGCGTTCGAGATTTATGATGCCGAGAGGGAGAAGGACAACCCGTTCATAAACCGCTTGCGCGAGGCCGACCCGCAGCTGTATGAGGAGATGACCAAGTACGGGCGCCGCAACATCGCTTGCCTGACCATAGCGCCTACGGGCACCACGAGCTTGATGACGCAGACTACTTCGGGCATAGAGCCGGTGTTCTTGCCGGTGTACAAGCGCCGCCGCAAGGTGAACCCCAACGACACCAACGTGCGCATAGACTTCGTGGACGACACGGGCGACGCTTTTGAGGAGTACATTGTGTTCCATCCCAAGTTCGTTACGTGGATGGAGGCGAAGGGCTACAACCCCGCCAAGCGGTACACGCAGGAGGAGATTGACGAGATGGTAAAGCAGTCGCCTTACTACAAGGCTACTTCCAACGATGTGGACTGGCTGATGAAGGTGAAGATGCAGGGGCGCATACAGAAGTGGGTGGACCATTCCATCAGCGTGACCATCAACTTGCCCAACAACGTGGACGAGGACTTGGTGAACAGACTTTATGTGGAGGCTTGGAAGTCGGGCTGCAAGGGCTGTACGGTGTACCGCGACGGTTCGCGTTCGGGCGTGCTTATCTCTACAAAGAACGACAAGAAGGACGAGTTGCCTCCTTGCAAGCCGCCTATCGTGGTGGAGGTGCGTCCCAAGATATTGGAGGCCGACGTGGTGCGCTTCCAGAACAACAAGGAGAAGTGGGTGGCTTTCGTGGGGTTGCTCGACAACGATCCTTACGAGATATTCACCGGTGTGCTCGACGATGACGAGGGCATCGTGCTGCCCAAGAACGTCACCACAGGCCATATCATCAAGAATGTGGACGAGAACGGCGTGAAGCGCTATGACTTCCAGTTTGAGAACAAGCGGGGTTATAAAGTGACCATCGAGGGACTGTCGGAAAAGTTCAACAAGGAGTACTGGAACTATGCCAAGCTCATATCGGGCGTGCTGCGCTACCGCATGCCCATTGTGCAGGTCATCAAGTTGGTAGACTCCATGCAGCTTGACAGCGAAAGCATCAACAACTGGAAGAACGGCGTGAGCCGCGCGTTGAAGAAGTATGTCATGGACGGTACCGAGGCCAAAGGAAAGACTTGTCCCAACTGTGGCAACCAGACGCTCGTTTACCAAGAGGGTTGCCTCATTTGCAAGACTTGCGGGGCTTCGCGTTGCGGATAAAGCAGACGCGCGGCTTATAGTTTGATTGTTTACATTGTTCAAGGCAAATGCGATGAAGTTGTTTTTTAGTATAGAATACCGCACGGTGTGGGGCGAGGAAGTGCGTGTGGCGGGAGACGTGCCCGAGTTGGGAAACGACGCTCCCGGCAAGGCGCTGCCCCTGCACACGGTGGACGGCATCCGTTGGGAAGGGGAAGTGGAGGTGGCGTTGCCCCGCCGCCGGGTGTTGCACTACCGTTACCTGATCTGCTGCTACGGGAAGGTGACGCGCGCCGAGTGGCATGCCCTGCCGCGCACGCTTTTCCTTGCAGACAACGACGGGCAGGTGTACCGCTTGTACGACGGTTGGAAGGATTTGCCAGAACAGTCTTGTTTCTATACTTCTGCTTTTACGGAATCCTTGCTGGCGCGCCGCAAGAGCGGCGTGCCTCCCGTAGTTTACAAGCGGGGATTGCAGGTGAAGGCTTACGCTCCTTGCGTGGGGAGCGGTTATGCCTTGGCGATATGTGGCAACCAGCCGGTGTTGGGCAATTGGAACCCGGACAGCGCGCTCTTGATGAACGACGTGTGCTTCCCGGAATGGCAGGTGGCGCTTGATGCCGACGGGTTGAAATATCCTTTGGAGTACAAGTTTGTGCTCTACTCATTGAAGGCACGCCGCGCGGTGGCGTGGGAGGAGGGTGCCAACCGGCGTCTTGACTGTCCTTGGCCCGGCGACGGGGAGACGTTGGTAATAGGCGACTGCTATGCCGGCTTCGCCTTGCCTAAGTGGAAAGGGGCGGGCGTGGCCGTCCCCGTCTTCTCCTTGCGTTCAGAGAAGAGTTATGGAGTGGGCGACTTCGGCGACTTGAAGCGGTTGGTGGATTGGGCGGCCGTCACGGGCCAGCAGGTGGTACAGATACTGCCCGTGAATGATACCACGCTGACGCATACGTGGACTGATTCTTATCCTTACAACGGCATCTCCATTTATGCGTTTCACCCCATGTATGTTGATTTGGAGCAATTGGGAACGTTGGATGACGCAGAGGCGATGGAGCGTTTCCACGAGCGTAGAGAGGCGTTGAACGCCTTGCCCGCGGTGGATTACGAGGCGGTGAACAAGCTGAAGTGGGAGTACTTTGACTTGATATTCCGGCAGGAAGGGGAGAGGGTGTTGGCTTCGGACGCTTTCCATTCTTTCTTCGAGGCGAACAGGGAGTGGCTCGAGCCATACGCCGCGTTCAGCTACTTGCGCGACCTTTACGGAACGCCCGACTTCCACCGGTGGCCCCGCTACGGAGAGTACCATGCGGAAGAGGTGGCGACGTTGTGCGCACCCGGTTCCAAGGCTTGTCGGCAACTCTCCTTATACTATTATATACAGTCCAACTTGCATCTGCAACTGCGGGCAGCTACTGCATACGCGCGTGCCAACGGCGTGGTGCTGAAAGGAGACATACCTATCGGCATCAACCGCAACAGTGTGGAGGCTTGGGTGGAACCTTTCTACTTCAATATGGATGGACAGGCAGGCGCGCCGCCCGACGACTTCTCGCTGAACGGACAGAATTGGGGCTTCCCCACGTATAACTGGGAGGTGATGGCGGGCGATGGTTACAGTTGGTGGATGAAGCGCTTCCGCAAGATGGCGGGATACTTTGACGCTTACCGCATTGACCACATACTGGGTTTCTTCCGTATATGGGAGATTCCGATGCATGCCGTGCACGGACTGTTGGGGCAGTTCTCGCCTGCGCTGCCTTTGTCGCGCGAGGAGATTGAGGGGTATGGATTGACGTTCCGCGAGGAGTTCCTGCATCCTTACATCCATGCGTCTTTCCTTGAGAGACTCTTCGGCGACCGTACCGAGGAGGTGAAGCGCTCGTTCCTTGAACCGGTAGGGAAACCGGGATTGTACCGCATGCGGCCCGGCTTTGACACGCAGCGCAAGGTGGAAGCTTGGTTTGCCGGCAAAGAAGATGAGGAGAGCCGGGGCATACGCGACGGGCTTTATGCTTTAATCAGCGAGGTGCTTTTCTTGCCCGACCGCAAGAATCCGCGGCGCTACCATCCGCGCATCGGCGTGCAGCTTGATTATGTGTTCCGTTCTTTGAACGTGCAGGAGCAAGCTGCTTTCAACCGCTTGTATGACCACTATTTCTACCATCGGCACAACAAGTTCTGGCGGGAAATGGCCATGCAGAAGTTGCCGCAGCTCACCGAGGCTACCCGTATGTTGGTGTGCGGGGAGGACTTGGGCATGATACCGGGTTGTGTGCCTTGGGTGATGAACGATTTGCACATCCTCTCTTTGGAGATACAGCGCATGCCCAAGGAGTATGGGCAGGAGTTCGGACATCCCGACCGCTATCCTTACCGTTCTGTTTCGACCATCTCCACGCACGACATGTCTACCTTGCGTGGATGGTGGGAAGAGGACGGCCGGCAGACACAGCGTTACTACAACGAGGTGCTGGGACACGTAGGCATCGCTCCGGCTGTCGCTACACCGGAATTGTGTGAAGAGGTGCTTCGCAGGCACTTGCAGGGCAACTCCATGTTGTGCATCCTTTCGTTGCAGGACTGGTTGTCGATAGACGGCGTAAGGCGCCGCGGGGACGTGGCCGATGAACGCATCAATGTACCTGCCAATCCGCGTAATTACTGGCGTTACCGCATGCACTTGACGTTGGAGGAACTTTTGCGTGCGGACGATTTGAACAGTAGGATAAAGGAGTTTATTACTTGGTCGGGCAGGGGGAAGGTGTCATGACCGCATGGCTCGTGTTGAATGGCCTGCGCTTTTTTGCCCGGCATGGTGTGGGGGAGCAGGAGCGGCTTGTGGGCAACGAGTTTACGGTGGACTTGCGTATGGAAGTGGGTTGGGCACGGGCGGTTTATACAGACAATGTGGCGGATACGGTGAATTATGCCGATGTGTATGAAGCGGTGAAAGCGGAGATGGCTGTCCCTTCCAAGTTGTTGGAATATGTGGCGGGGCGCATTGTGAAGCGCCTTTTTCTTGAATTCCCTTCCATCAACTGTATTGAATTGAAGTTGTCCAAACGGAATCCGCCTATGGGGGCTGACATGGAAGCTGCGGGTGTGGAGCTTCATTGCAACAGGCAGGAGTTCACGGCCGGGGTGGTGCGTGTGTGAACGGTTAGGGCAGCATTATCGTCTTCTGTTCCGGCTTTATTCCCCTCCCATATATTTATTTCTGTCTCTGCCTTTCTTTTTCCGCTTCTGTTTTAGTATCTATGAGTATATCTAATTGCGTGAAACGATGTTTTCCATGAAAATAATAAGTCCAAAGCAAGCAGAACGGTATGCGTTCAGGTATCGTCTGCCCGGTGGCCTTTTGTAGGTTTTCTTCTCTTGCAGCAGTGAACGAGGGACGTAATTTACGGTAAGCCCTGCGGGCGCGCAACACGGCTTTGGCATTGGCGGATTGTCCTTTCAAAAGGTAGTGAGCGGCGGCGGCCCGGTCGAACAGACTGCGCGCGCGCATGACAGAGCGCAACTCTGCCGCCGGCAAGTTTTTGTAGAGCATCAGGAGGTTGTTGCGGAAGTTGAGAAACGTTTTCTGTGGGTTCTCCTTGCTTAATGTGGCGCCACCTACATGGTACACCACGCTTTGGGGTATGCATGCCAGCAGATAGCCGCGCGCGCGGAGCCGCCAGCAGAGGTCAATCTCTTCCATGTGTGCGAAGAAGCGTCCGTCCAATCCGCCTGCCTGACGGTAACATGCCGTGCGGATGCACAGCGCGGCGCCTGTCGCCCAAAAAAGGGAACAAGGCGTATCGTATTGTCCGTTGTCTTCTTCGATGGTATTCAAAAGACGTCCCCTGCAGAAGGGGTAACCGTAGCGGTCGATGAAACCGCCGGCAGCGCCGGCATACTCAAACTGCTTCCGTTGTTTCCAACTGAGCACCTTGGGCTGACAAGCGGCTGCTTCGGGGTGCGTGTCCATGTAATTCACAAGTGGGGACAACCATCCTTCGGTCACTTCTACATCAGAGTTCAACAGCACTGTATATATGGCTTCTACTTGCTGTATGGCTTGGTTATATCCTTCGGCAAAGCCTAAGTTTTCTTTGAACAGAAGGAGGCGCACCGAAGGGAACTCTTTTTGTAACAGCTTGACGGAACCGTCGGTGGAACCGTTGTCGGCAACATAGAGGGTGGTCCCTTTCATTTGTGAATGGCGCACGACCGAGGGGAGGAATGTGCGGAGCGTCTCCCTGCCGTTCCAGTTCAATATGATGACCGCTACTTTATCCATGTCGTGTCCGGGCGTCTTGTGTGTCGTTTCCATGGTGCGTTTATACTTTTATTTTATCCGTTCTGTGTCAGTCGTCCCGTGAGCGCCGTGCCGTCATTGTTGAATCCGGTGAGTTCCACCTGCACCACCCGGTTGTCCAAGGTTTCGTCGCGCGGCACTTCCACACGGATGTAGTTGGGGGTGAAACCGTGCATGGGCATGCCGGGCTTGGAGCGTTCCAACAGTACCGGCATTACCCGGCCGACGTGCTTGGCATAAAAGGCCTTCCATTTCATGTCGGAGAGATTAAGCAAACGCCGGCTGCGTTCGTGTTTCTCCGCAGGGGAGACTTCGTGCTCTATGCGGAGGGCTTGCGTGCCCGGACGCTCGGAGTAGCTGAACACGTGGAGTTGCGTCACGTCAAGGCCCTCGATGAAGCGGTAGCCTTGCTCGAAACACGCGCCGGTCTCTCCTCTTGTACCTACTATGACATCCACCCCGATGAAAGCATCGGGTATCACGTGCTTGATGTGTGCCACTTTCGATGCGAACAAGGCCGTGTCGTAACGGCGGTGCATCAGTTTGAGCACTTTGTCGCTACCGGCTTGGAGCGGCAGGTGGAAATGGGGCATGAAGTGGCGGGAAGCGGCCACATAGTCGATGAGCGCTTCGGTGAGCAGGTTTGGTTCGAGAGAGGAGATGCGGTATCGTTCAATGCCGTCCACATCGTCCAACGCTTTTACCAAATCGAGGAATGTCTCGCCGGTAGTGCGGCCGAAGTCGCCGATGTTCACGCCCGTCAAGACAATCTCCTTGCCTCCTTCGGCAGCGGCTTGCCGCGCTTGTTCCACCAATGAGGCGATGGAACCGTTGCGGCTGCGGCCACGGGCGAAAGGGATGGTGCAGTAGGTGCAGAAGTAATCACAGCCGTCTTGTACTTTCAGGAAGAAGCGTGTGCGGTCGCCCCGGGCACAGGAGGGGGAGAATGAACGGATTTCTTTCCATGTGGAGGTGTGTACCTCTCCACTCCCGCGCTTCTGCAATCCGTCGTTCAAGTAGCGTAACAGTTCTCCTTTTTCTTCTGTACCGAGTATCAAGTCCACGCCTTCAATCCTTGCCAACGTGCCGGGCTTGAGTTGCGCATAGCAACCCGTCACCACGACAAAGGCACCGGGGTGTTGTTTCGCCAACCGGTGGATGGCTTGACGGCACTTGTGGTCGGCCACTTCGGTGACCGTACAGGTGTTTATCACGCAAATGTCCGCCTGCTCTCCTTTACGCGCCGTGCGTATGCCGGCTTCGCGCAACGTGCGTCCTATGGCGGAACTCTCGGCGAAGTTCAGCTTGCAGCCCAAAGTGTAATACACCGCGCATTTGTTTTGGAAGGCGTTTGGATTGGTCATTGGAACAGCTGATTAATAGGTGTATTTGCAGGTTTTGTTAAAACAATATAAGTCCCGCCTCGCAGATGACGCCGTTGTCGTAGGTACCGTGGTGCTTGTAGCGGCGGTCCCATCCGTAGCCTCCGGCAAGGAAGATGCCCAAGATGTCTGCGGGGCGATACTCTAAATTAAGACGGGCTTGGAGGGCATAGAGCCGTGGGGGATAGGCTTGACGCCTGTTTTTGAAGAGTTCTATGTGGCTGTACCCTAAATCGCCGCCGAGGAAAAGGTCTTTGCATAGCGGCAATTCCGCACCTGCCCTGTAGAAGAAAGCGGTGGAGAACTTGTCGTTGAAATCCAAATAGGGAGTGCCCATGCCCAAGATAGTGTAGTAGATTTTATTCTTGAAGCGCACCGCCATGTTCAGTTTCGTGTGGTTGCCGCCATAGAGCATCAGTTGTACTTTAGTCTGCGGGTTGGCATTTACCAATCCCAACTGGAATCCGTCCAACCGCTCCCGGTAATAATTCACCAACCCTATCTGCAAACCACGTCCCCGTACAAGGATGTTGCATGGGGCCAATTGAACGCCGGTGGCGTTCTCGGCCGCCACATTGCCGATACCTGATAATTGCACTCCTTTCAGGCTGTCTGAGGCTACGTTCAGCAGTCCGGCCAACTGTACTCCACTGATGCGGTCGGCACCGATGTTTGCCAACCCGGAGAGTTGCAATCCCGTGCTTTGACTGCCGGCGATGCCCACCAAGCCGCTTGCCAACACACCGCGGTTGTCGTTGCCCGTCACATTCACCCAGCCGGAAACCATTACGCCCCGCACGTTGTCGCTTGTGATGCCTACCAATCCTGCCAAGGAGACACCCGTTACGTCATTCCCGTTCACATTGGTGATGCCGGCTATCTGGAGTCCGTGCACATTATCGCCCGCTACATTGGCAAGTCCAGACAGTTGTACGCCGTTCATATCTCTTCCTACTACCGCTCCCAACACGTTCACACCTACACCGTTCAACCGGTTCATGGCCGAAAAGAGGCCGATGTTGAGGGTAGTGCCTCCCACCGTGTCGGTGCGTTGTGTGGCTACCCCTTTCCACAAAGAGAGGTTCACTCCTTGTGCGGAAGCCTCTCCTTCTTTTATCAGCATGGAGAGGAAGGCAAGAACCAATGACAGGCAGTATCGGGTGCGGTTCATGTATTCATCCTTTCTCCGTTTGGTAAAGGAAACGTTTAATGGAGCGCTTGGGTGTTTTCTCGAACTCTTCTTTGCGTATCAGCAGTTTGGCCACTTGGCTATAAGCCGGCAGGGACTCGTTCAGTGCCGTGCGGTTCTCTTCCATAATCCGTTCTAATTCTCCGTCATTCAAGCCTTGGGCGGCTGCGTCTTCAAAATCGGGATAGACCAATCCCACCAATTGTCTCTCTTGCTGTATGACGACACTTTCCGACACGTATGGCAAGTTGTTGAGCAACTCTTCGATTTCTTCGGGATAGATGTTCTGTCCGCTGGCTCCCAAGAGCATGTTCTTGCTGCGTCCCTTGATGGTTACGTTGCCCGCTTCGTCCATCAATGCCAAGTCACCTGTATGCAACCATCCGTCGGCATCCAATACTTCCTTGGTGGCTTCTTCGTTCTTGTAGTAGCCCGACATGACGTTGTCTCCGCGGCAGACAATCTCGCCGACGATATGCGCCGGGTCGGGCGAGAGTATCTTCACCTCCATGCGTGTTACTGCCTTGCCGCATGAGCCTAACTTGAAACTGTGCCAGTCCTCGTAGCAAATCAGTGGCGCGCACTCCGTCATGCCATACCCCACAGTATAGGGAAAGTCGATCATCCTCAAGAACTGCTCCACTTCGTGGTTGAAGGCAGCGCCGCCTATGATAATCTCCTCAAACCGTCCGCCGAAGGCATCCATCACCTGCTTGCGTATGGAACTCTTGACTTTATCATTGATGATAGGCAGTTTCAACAACAGTTTCATGGTGGGCGTCTCCAACTTGGGAAGCACCCTTTTCTTGATGATTTTCTCGATGATAAGCGGTACGGATATCACCAAGTCGGGTTTTACTTCGTTGAATGCTTGGAAAATGATATTGGGGCTTGGCGTGCGTGTGAGGAAATGGATGTGGCACCCAACGGCAAACTCATAGATGAATTCAAAAGCCAACCCGTACATGTGCGCCATGGGCAATATGCTTACCATGTTGCTTCCCGCCTTCATGGGCAACCGCTCGAAGGCGAACTTTGTGTTCGACCAAAGGCTGCGGTAGGGCAGCATCACCCCTTTGGGGAGGCTCGTGGTGCCTGATGTATAATTGATGACGGCTAATTCTTCAGGTTGGTCCTCGTGGTACTTGACATGTTCCTGCCTGAAGTTCTTGGGGTATTTCTTGCCGAAAAGCTCGTTTAGGTGCTCGCGGGCATACCCCAACCGCACGTTACGCGAAACAGACAGGGAGAAGTCAACCATTTGGATAATACCCTCCAAGTTCGGCATGGCCGTTTCGTCGAGGCCTTTCCACACTTGGTCGCCTACGAAAAGGAGTTTCGCGTCGGAATGGTTGACAATGTTGTGTACGTTTTCCGGCTTGAACTCGTGCAAAATGGGTACAGCCACTGCTCCGTAAGTCAACGTGGCCAAGAAAGCCACGCCCCAATGGGCGCTGTTGCGTCCGCACAGGGCTATCTTGTCGCCTTTCTCTATTCCTCCCGCCTCGAAGAGCAGGTGCAGCTTCTCTATCTTGCGCGCCACGTCATTGTATTGCAACGTGGCTCCTTGGTAATCGGTCAAGGCGTCCCGGTCCCAGTTCTGCCGGATGCTATTCTCGATGTATGCTATAAAACTTTGTTCCATACTCCTTCATTGATAGTTGATATTCGGGGGCAGGCATCACGTTTGCAGGTACCAGTCATACAACCGTCTTACCCCTTCCTCAATCTCGATGTGGTGGTGCCACCCCAAGGCGTGCAGCTTGGATGGGTCGGTGAGCTTGCGCAGGGTGCCGTCAGGTTTGCCGCTGTCGAAGGTTATCTTACCTTGATAGCCCACGGTCTTGGCCACCAACCGGGCCAACGCGCCGATGGATAGCTCCTTACCCGTACCGATGTTGATGTGGCAGTTGCGTATTGCGCTACCGTCCGCGTTGTTGTAGGTATCCTTGAAATCTACCCGTTCCATTACAAACACACAAGCGTCGGCCATCTCCTCGCTCCATAGGAACTCACGCAGCGGCTTTCCCGTTCCCCACAAAACCACTTCCTTCTCGTGGATGCCATATTTGGCTAAAAGATTGCGGATAGCCGCCTCTTCCACCTTGCCGTCCACACCTTCCACGGGCCTGCGGTCTAAATCATGCCGTATGGTATTCCAATTGCCGGTCATCAGGCAACGGGCCAAATGGATTTTGCGCAGCATGGCAGGCAACACGTGGCTGCGTTCCAAGTCGAAATTGTCGTTGGGACCGTAGAGGTTGGTGGGCATTACGGCGATGTAGTTTGTGCCGTATTGCAGGTTGAAGCTTTCGCACAGTTTCAGTCCCGCTATTTTGGCGATGGCGTAGGGTTCGTTGGTATATTCCAAGGGCGATGTAAGCAATGCCTCCTCACGCATGGGTTGCTCCGCGTCGCGCGGATAGATGCAGGTGCTGCCCAAGAAGAGCAGTTTCTTCACTCCGTGCCGGAAGCTCTCGCCGATTATGTTCTGTTGTATCTGCAGGTTTTTGTAGATAAAGTCGGCGCGGTACAAACTGTTGGCCATGATGCCTCCCACGTAGGCCGCTGCAAGGAATACGTATGCCGGCTGTTCCTCGTCGAAGAAGCGGCACACCGCCACCCCGTCAAGCAAATCCAATTCCCCGTGGCTTCTTCCCACAAGGTGGGTGTATCCTTTCGCTTGCAGGCTCTTCCAAATGGCCGAACCTACCAAACCGCGGTGTCCCGCCACATAGATTTTAGCTTCCTTGTCCAACATGATATGTTTGTCGTCACCGGTTTCCATTTACCTTATTTATATAGCTGCGACTGCAGGTAGTGCTTCTTTACGTACTGCATGTCGTGGGCTGTCATGATGCGCACCAACTCCTTGAATCCTGTCTTCGTGGGGTTCCAGCCTAATACCTGCTTTGCCTTGGAAGGGTCGCCTAAAAGTCGCTCTACTTCGCACGGACGGAAATAGCGCTCGTCCACTTCCACCAAGACACGCCCGCTTGCGGCGTCGACGCCCTTCTCGCCGATGCCTTCGCCTTCCCAGCGCAACTCGATGCCCACCTCGTGGAAGGCTAACGTGGCGAACTCGCGCACGGTGTGCATCTCGCCGGTGGCGATGACGAAGTCCTCTGGTGTGACGTGCTGCAACATCAGCCACATACACTCCACATAATCTTTGGCATATCCCCAGTCGCGGCCTGCGTTCAAGTTGCCTAAATAAAGCTTGTCCTGATAGCCTTGCGCGATGCGTGCGGCTGCCAGCGTAATCTTGCGCGTGACGAACGTCTCACCCCTGCGTTCGCTCTCGTGGTTGAAGAGAATGCCGTTCACGGCGAACATGCCGTAACTCTCGCGGTAGTTTTTGGTAATCCAGAACCCGTATTGTTTGGCCACCCCGTAAGGACTGCGGGGATAGAACGGTGTGGTTTCCCGTTGGGGAACCTCCTGCACCTTTCCGAAGAGTTCGGAGGTGGAAGCTTGGTAAATCTTCACGCGCTTCTCCATGCCGAGGATGCGTACGGATTCCAACATGCGCAGCGTGCCTACGGCATCGGTCTCGGCCGCATATTCAGGTACATCGAACGACACCTTCACATGGCTTTGCGCGGCCAAGTTGTAAATCTCGTCGGGCTGTACCAACTGGATGATGCGGATAAGCGAACTGCTGTCGGTCATGTCCCCGTAATGGAGGTTCACCAACCGTTCCTTCTTCATGTCGCGCACCCATTCATCCAAATAAAGATGTTCTATGCGGCCTGTATTGAACGAGGATGAATGGCGCATGATGCCGTGCACTTCATATCCTTTCTCAATCAAAAACTCAGCGAGGAATGAACCGTCCTGTCCCGTTATACCTGTGATAAGCGCTCTTTTCGCCATGGGTTATGCTGTTTTAATACTATATATAATACATTCGGGAGCAAAGATAGTGATTTTTTCCCGAACCGGCTACTTCGGCGCCTTCTTGTAGAGATAGAATGCGATGAAGGCGTAGAGTATGTTGGGAATCCACACGGCGATAGATGGCGGTACATTGCCGTTGACCGCAAAGGTGGAGGCGATGGTTTGAAAGAGGATATAGGAGAAACTCAACGCCAAGCCGATGCCGAGGTGCAGCCCCATGCCCCCTTTGGTCTTGCGCGAAGAGAGCGACACGCCGATAAGTGTCAGGATGAACGAGGCAAACGACATGGCGATGCGCTTGTGGTATTCTATTTCAAACTCCTTGATGTTGGCGAAGCCCCGTTGTCGTTGCCGGTCTATGTATGTGTCCAATTGGGGGCTGGTCATCATCTCCTGCTGGTTGCGTGTGACAAGCAAGTCAGCCGGCTCCATCTGCAGGGTGGTGTCTATGCGATCGCCTTTGAAAATGTTCTCGCGCATACCGTTCAATTCACGTATCATGTAGTCCCTCACCGTCCACCGGTGCACTGCAGTGGTGTCGTAAGTGATGCTGCGGGCGGTCATGTGCGACACCAACTGTTTCTCCTTGAACTTGTCGAGCGAGAAGCGGTAACCCGTCTTGCTGCGGTCCTCGAAGCGCTCTATGTAGGCGATTACTCCTGAATCCACCTCCAACTGGATGTTTCTTGCCGAGGTCGTCTTGCGGGGTTTGTAATACTTGTCTTCAAAATCCAACCGCGTGATACTTCCTTTGGGAATGACGTAGGCTCCTAAACAGAAAGTGACCACAGCGATGATGGCGGCCGATATCATGTAAGGACGCAGCATGCGCTTGAAGCTCATGCCCGTGGAAAACATGGCGATAATCTCTGAATTCTCAGCCAATTTGGAAGTGAAGAAAATCACGGCGATGAATACGAACAGCGGGCTGAACAAGTTGGCGAAGTAGGGGATGAAGTTTAGGTAATAGTCGAAAATGATGGCCTTCCACGGTGCGTCGTGCGACATGAAGCGGTCCATCTTCTCGTTGAAGTCGAATACTACGGCAATCGAGATGATGAGCAGGATGGCGAAGACGTAAGTCCCCAAGAACTTCATGATGATGTAGCGGTCAAGGCGGATAAGAATCCGGCTGCGCTTGAAAGAATCCACACCCCGTTGCACCAAAGAGGTGGTGTTTTCATAAAGCTTCTTCAAGTATTCAGGCAGATGCTTGATGTAATAGGGCATGCGCTTGATGTAATAAGGCAAGCGCTTGATGTAATGTGGAAGTTGCTTGATGTAATAGGGAAACCGCTTGATGCCTTTCCACAACCACTTCAGTCCTTGCGGTAGCTGCTTGATGTATTTCCATAGCCATTTCAATCCTTGCGGCAGCTTTTTGATGTTTTGCCACAGCCACTTTGCTCCTTTGGGCAGTTGCTTGACGCCCTGCCATATTTTTTCCATGCATATCCCTATTTGTTGGAAAACACGCGGAATCCCTTTGAGAAAACTCCGCATCTTCTCAATACAAGCGTTGAAGTCGAATACTACGGCAATCGAGATGATGAGCAGGATGGCGAAGACGTA
>JAJPYW010000185.1 GCA_021204715.1 Prevotellaceae bacterium | reverse complement strand
GGCTACAACCGTGCCGGCCGCATCATGGACCAGTTGGAGAAAGCCGGCATCGTGGGTCCCATACAAGGCAGCAAGCCCCGTGAAGTGTGCTGCGCCGACGAGGTGGACCTTGAAATGCGCTTGAAAAACATTCTCTAACCCTCTACGGCCGTCCATGCATTTTGTAAGACACCTCCTGCCTGCGGCACTGCTCTTGGCTGCCTTGCCCCTCGGGGCGCAACAAGCCGGTGAAGCCCGTGCCGTCTTGGACCGCACCGCCGCCGCCTTCCGCAGTATGGGCGGCGTGGAGATGCGCTTCACCGCGCGTGCCCCGGAAGGCACAAGCCAAGGTGTCATACGCCTGCAAGACACCAAGTTCTTCTTGGAGACGGGCGCCACCCTCACATGGTTCGACGGCAAGACACAATGGACATACCTTGCCGACGCCGATGAAGTGAACATCTCCACTCCCACGCCGGAAGAGCTGCAATCCCTAAGCCCTTACAGCTGGCTCTCCCTCTACGAGACGGGCTACAACTTGAAGCTCTCCCCGCAAGGCACCGATGCCGACAAGACTACCTATAAAGTGGTGATGAACGCACGGCGACGCGACATGGATATACGCTGCCTCATCGTCTACATAGACAAAGCTACTTTGCGCCTTGAGAAAGTGGGCTTGCTTTACCGTGGCAGCAAGGAGGCCATTGTGCTGACTGCCGACAGCTACAAGACCGGACAGCACTATGCTGACAGTTACTTCCGCTTCGACGGGGCCGCGCACCCCACCGCCGAGACAATAGATTTACGATAACCCTCAAACCAAAGATAATGGAACAAGAAAACGTACAATGCCTGATTATAGGCTCCGGACCTGCCGGCTACACCGCCGCCATCTACGCCTCGCGCGCCAACCTAAGCCCCGTGCTTTATGAAGGGCTTCAACCCGGCGGCCAGTTGACCACCACCACGGACATAGAGAACTTTCCCGGCTACCCCGAAGGTACCACAGGGCAGCAGCTCATGGACGACTTGCGTGCCCAAGCGTTGCGGTTCGGCGCCGACATCCGCGCGGGCGTGGCTACGGCAGCCGACTTAAGCGGGACCCCTTACCGCATCACCGTAGACGACGGTCACGAGTTGCTGACGCGCACCCTTATCATCGCTACCGGCGCCACCGCCAAGTACTTGGGATTGGAAGACGAGACCAAATACGCCGGCATGGGCGTGAGCGCGTGCGCCACTTGCGACGGCTTCTTCTACCGCAAGAAGACGGTGGCCGTAGTGGGTGGCGGCGACACGGCGTGCGAGGAGGCCACCTACCTTGCAGGGTTGGCCGCCAAGGTCTACCTGCTCGTGCGCAAGCCCTTCCTGCGCGCCTCGAAAATCATGCAAGAGCGTGTCATGAACAATCCCAAGATCACCGTGCTGTTCGAGCATAACGCCACCGGCCTTTACGGTGAAGACGGCGTGGAAGGCGTGCACGTGGTCAAGCGGCTCGGCCAAGCAGACGAGACTCGCTACGACATTCCCATCGACGGCTTCTTCCTTGCCATAGGCCACAAGCCCAATTCCGAGCTCTTCCGCCCCTGGCTGCAAACCGACGAAACTGGCTACATCATCACCGAGCCGGGCACGCCGCGCACCAACCTGCCCGGTGTCTATGCCGCCGGCGACGTGGCCGACCCGCATTACCGGCAGGCCATTACCGCCGCCGCATCGGGGTGCAAGGCCGCGTTGGAAGCGGAAAGGTTCTTGAAGCAGTAAATCAACCAATCTTGCTTATCTTCCGCAGCTTCTCTTCCTCGATAATCTTGATTTTCCTTCCGTCGATGGCGATGAGCCGCTCGGCGGCAAATTGCGAGAGCGTGCGGATAGCGTTCGACGTGGTCATATTGGAGAGGTTGGCCAAGTCTTCCCGGGAGAGGTAGATGCTCAACGTAGACCCGTCTTCCTCCAAGCCATAGCTCTCGCACAGGAACAGCAGCGACTCTGCCAACCGCCCCCGTATATGTTTCTGCGTCAAGTTCACCGTGCGTTCGTCGGCCACGCCCAAGTCTTTGGCAAGCTGTTTGATGAAGAACATGGAGAGTTCGGGATTCTCGCGCACCAACCGCATGATGGCCGTCATGGGAATCATGCAGATGAGCGAAGGCTCGAAGGCGGCAGCGGCCGTGACGAAGGGCTCCTGCGCGAAGTAAGCCCGGTAGCCGAAGTACTCCACGGGCTTTATCATGCGGATGATTTGGCTTCTTCCGCCCACACCGTCCTTGTAGATTTTCACCTTCCCGCTGAGCAGACACATCAAGTTGGCAGGCTCCTCGCCTTCGGTATATACAATCTCGTTCTTCCTATAATGTTGAAGGGTAAAATGATTGGCCAAGAACTCCCTTTGCTCTTCAGAGAGCGGTTCCCACATCTCGGCAATCAAGCTTGGAATATGTATGTCTGCTGAATTACTCCTAACCATAACTTCTGCAAAACAGTGTTGTGTAGCACAAAAGTAACAATAAAAAATAGAACTCCATAGATAAGTGACAAAAAATTACGTGCAATAGGAAAAAAAGAGCCACCAATCTACCAAATCATAACCACCTTCTGCATAAATTTGTCCCTTGACACAAACATACAACAAGGTTGGACTGCCGCCTACATATTATCCTCACGCTCCTGCTGCCCGCGCTCATCCTCGCCGGGCAGCCACTGCAAGCCAAGCACGCTGCCGCCACCCGCGACGCCCGGCAAGTCTTGGCCGACTCTATCATGGACAAGGTCATCTTCTTCGCCCCCTTTTACGAGCACATTGTCGACGACTACCATGCC
>JAJPYW010000211.1 GCA_021204715.1 Prevotellaceae bacterium | reverse complement strand
GCCTAATAGGATGGCGTAGACGGCGCCCGAAGCGCCCACGGTGGTGAGCATGTTCAGGTATTCGGCCATGGGGATGATGGCGTAGCCCGTGTTCACGTTGTCGTAGGCCGAGAGCACCGTCTCGTACTGGATGTATTGCACCGCCTCTTGTATCAGCCCCGCGCCGATGCCGCACACCAAGTAATAGAAAAGGAAGCGCTTGGGCCCCCACACTTGTTCCAAGATGCGCCCGAACATCCACACGGCGAACATGTTGAAGAAAAGGTGTATGAAGCCGCCGTGCATGAACATGTAGGTGATGAGCTGCGCGGCGTTGAAATCGCTTGCAAGGAAGAAATGCAGTCCCAACCAGTCGTTCAAGTCGATGCCTTTGGTCTTGGCCACAAACGTGGCGAGGAACATCAATACATTGATGATAAGCAGGTTCTTGGTAACGGTGGGTATTGAATTCATACGTGCTTCTAAGGCTATGGATGCGCAAAAGTACGGATTATTTCTGTTAGGAAAGGGGAAAAGCGGGGCTATTTCCTTTTTTTATCTGTTTTACACGCTTTTTTTCATGTTTGGCGCGGGTGTTTCATGTTAACGAAATAAATGGTATCTTTGCAACCTGATAAAAAGCACCGCATTATGAGCATGGAAGCGAAACTGACAGCATCCGTCCGGGCCGCCTTGAAGGCGCTCTATGGCGCGGAGGATGTTCCGGCAGCCGGAATACAGCTGCAAAAGTGTAAAAAAGAGTTTGAAGGACACCTCACCTTGGTGGTGTTCCCGTTGCTGCGCCTGTCCAAGAAGCGGCCCGAAGAGACGGCCGGTGAGATAGGCGCTTATTTGGTGGCCAACGACACCTCGGTGGCGGCGTACAGCGTGGTCAAGGGATTCTTGAACTTGACCATCGCTACCCGGGCATGGGTGGAGTTGCTCGACGGGATACACGCCGACGCCCGTTACGGGTTGAAGGAGGCCACGGACCGGTCGCCCTTGGTGATGATTGAATACTCCTCGCCCAACACGAACAAGCCGCTTCACTTGGGGCATGTGCGCAACAACTTGCTCGGGCACTCATTGGCTTGCATCCTCGCCGCCAACGGCAACCGTGTGGTGAAGACAAACATCGTCAACGACCGGGGCATCCACATCTGCAAGTCCATGCTCGCTTGGCTGAAATACGGTAACGGCGAGACGCCCGCCTCGAGCGGCAAGAAGGGCGACCACTTGGTGGGCGACTACTACGTGGCTTTCGACAAGCACTATAAGGAAGAGGTGGAGGCCATGACCAAACAGTTCACGGCTCAAGGCATGAAGGATGAAGAGGCCAAGGCGAAGGCCGAAGCCGAATCTACGCTGATGAAAGAGGCGCATGAGATGCTCGTGAAGTGGGAGGCGGGCGATGCCGAAGTACGGGCGCTTTGGAGCCGCATGAACGAGTGGGTGTATGCCGGTTTCGAGGCCACCTACAAGCTGATGGGCGTGACCTTCGACAAGATTTATTATGAGTCGCAAACCTATTTGGACGGGAAAGAGAAGGTGTTGGAAGGATTGGACAAAGGGCTCTTCTACCGCCGTGAGGACGGTTCCGTCTGGGCCGACCTGACGGGAGAGGGCTTGGACCACAAGCTGCTGTTGCGGGCCGACGGCACATCTGTCTACATGACGCAGGACATCGGCACGGCCAAGCAACGCTTCGCCGACTACCCCATCGACAAAATGATTTATGTGGTGGGCAACGAGCAGAACTACCACTTCCAAGTGCTCTCCATCTTGCTCGACAAGTTGGGCTTCGAGTGGGGCAAGGGATTGGTGCACTTCTCCTACGGTATGGTGGAACTGCCCGACGGCAAGATGAAGAGCCGGGAGGGCACGGTGGTGGATGCCGACGACTTGATGGCCGAGATGATAGAGACCGCCCGCGAGACTTCTTCTGAACTTGGCAAGCTCGACGGACTCACCGAAGCCGAAGCGGCCGACATTGCCCGCATCGTGGGGCTCGGTGCCTTGAAATACTTCATCTTGAAGGTGGACGCCCGCAAGAACATGACGTTCAATCCCAAGGAGTCCATCGATTTCAACGGAAACACCGGGCCTTTCATACAATACACCTACGCGCGCATCCGCTCGCTGCTGCGCAAGGCAGCAGAGTCGGGTATCTGCCTGCCCGACAAGCTTCCCGCCGACATCACGCTCAGTGCGAAAGAGGAGGGGCTGATACAGCTCTTGGCCGACTTCCCCGGCGTGGTAAAGCAGGCCGGCGACGATTACAGCCCTTCGGCCATTGCCAACTATTGCTATGACTTGGTGAAGGAGTACAACCAGTTCTACCACGATTTCAGCGTGCTGCACGAAGCGGATGAGAAGCTGCGTGTTTTCCGCCTCGCGCTTTCCGGAAACGTGGCCAAGGTGGTGCGCTTGGGCATGGAGTTGTTGGGCATCGAGGTGCCTGAGAGGATGTAAGTAAACCGGTACGGCCGCCGGCTTTTTGGTGCGCTTTTACTATAAAGATTAAGGGATGTGTCAAAAAACACATCCCTTAATCTTTATATGCTATGCCTAAATGAAAAGCTGCCTTACTACATTCACTTCTTCTGTTTCGTGCCTGCCTTGGCGCGGCGTGTCTTTGTCTTGGGAGTGGCCGTGTCGCCCTGCTTGCGGATGATTTCCATGCACGCCTCGAGGCTCAACGTCTCAGGCGCGGTCTTCTTGGGAATCTTGTAGTTGTTTCCTTTATAAGCGATGTAGGGGCCGAAACGTCCGTTCATAATCTCCAACTCAGGCTCTTCGGCAAACTTCTTCAAGTGCTTCTTGGCTT
>JAJPYW010000224.1 GCA_021204715.1 Prevotellaceae bacterium | reverse complement strand
GTTGCTGCGCTTCAACGAGTGGCGCGTGAAGAACATCAAGGAGAAACAGTTCATCTTGCTGCTGAGTTTCCTTGTGGGCATCTTCACGGCGCTTGCGGCGTTGCTGCTGAAACTGCTCATACACTGGATACAGAAGCTGCTCACCGAGGATTTCGACATCACGGACGTGAACTTCCTCTACTTGGTCTATCCGGTAGCGGGCATCTTCTTGGCGGGCGTGTTCGTGCGCTACGTGGTGAAAGACGACATAAGCCACGGGGTGACGAAGATACTCTATGCCATCTCGCGCCGGAAGGGACGCATCAAGCGGCACAATATATGGTCTTCCATCATCGCCAGCTCCATTACCATAGGCTTGGGCGGTTCGGTAGGGGCCGAGGCGCCCATTGTGCTGACAGGCTCTGCCATAGGTTCCAATTTGGGCAGTCTCTTCCGCATGGAGCACCGCACGTTGATGTTGTTGGTGGGTTGCGGCGCGGCCGGTGCCATCGCCGGCATCTTCAAGGCGCCCATCGCCGGTGTGGTTTTCACGTTGGAAGTGCTGATGATAGACTTGACCATGTCCTCGCTGCTGCCCCTGCTCATCTCGTCGGTCACGGCGGCCACCCTCTCTTACCTTGCCACCGGCATGGAGGCGATGTTCAAGTTCCACCTTGACCAGCCTTTCGCCTTGGAACGTATTCCGCACGTCATCCTGCTCGGTATTCTTTGCGGATTGGTGTCGCTCTACTTCACCCGCGCCTCCAACTGGGTGGAGGGCATCTTCGGCAGGCTCAAGACACCTTACAAGAAGTTGATCTTGGGCGGGGCGATGCTGAGCGTGCTCATCTTCCTCTTCCCGCCGCTTTATGGTGAAGGATACGATACCATAGAGCTGCTCTTGGGCGGCGGGGGCGACGCGGGGTGGAACACCGTGATGGACCACTCGCTTTTCTACGGGCACGGCAACTTGCTCTTGCTCTACTTGGCGTTGATAATCCTATTCAAGGTATTCGCCTCGAGCGCCACCAACGGCGGCGGCGGTTGCGGCGGTATCTTCGCGCCTTCACTCTATTTGGGTTGCATCACGGGCTTCGTCTTCTCGCACTTCAACAACAGGTTTGAAGGGGCTACCTTCCTGCCTGAAAAGAACTTCGCCTTGATGGGCATGGCCGGGGTGATGAGCGGCGTGATGCACGCGCCTTTGACGGGCTTCTTCCTCATCGCCGAGCTCACGGGCGGCTACGACTTGTTCCTGCCGCTGATGATTGTCTCGGTGAGCGCCTACCTGACTATCATCATCTTCGAGCCGCACAGCCTCTACTCCATGCGGTTGGCCAAGAAGGGCGAGCTGCTGACGCACCACCGCGACAAAGCGGTGCTCACGCTGATGAAGATGGAGAACGTGGTGGAGACGGACTTCGTGGTGGTGCATCCCCAAATGGACTTGGGCGAGTTGGTCAAAGCCATCACCGCGGCAAGGCGCAACGTCTTTCCCGTGACCGACGAAGAGGGCAAGCTGCTCGGCATCGTGCAGTTGGACGACATACGCAACATCATGTTCCGGCAGGAGTTGTACCACCGCTTCACGGTGAGCAAGCTGATGGTCGCCGCCCAGACGCGGCTGTTCGATACGGACAACATGGAACAGGTGATGCAGATATTCGACGAGACGCATGCTTGGAACCTGCCTGTGGTGGACGAAGACGGCAAGTACTTGGGCTTTGTGTCCAAATCGAAGATATTGACCTCGTACAGGCAGGTGATGATAGACTTCTCTGCCGATTAAGTAAAGAATAAACAGACAACAACATGGATAAAGAAGCGTTGCGCATCGTCTACATGGGTACGCCCGGATTCGCCGTGGAACCCTTGCGGCGGTTGGTCGAAGGCGGGTATAATGTCGTGGGCGTCGTTACCATGCCCGACAAGCCGGCGGGCCGCGGATACAAAATACAATTTTCGGCCGTGAAGGAGTATGCCTTGGCACAAGGCCTGCCCCTGTTGCAGCCCGAAAAACTGAAAGCGGAGTCTTTCTTGCAGGCTTTGCGTGCCTTGCGCGCCCACTTGCAGGTAGTCGTGGCTTTCCGCATGCTGCCCGAAGTGGTGTGGCACATGCCGCCCATGGGCACCTTCAACCTGCACGCCTCGCTGTTGCCGCGTTACCGGGGTGCGGCGCCCATCAACTGGGCGGTCATCAACGGTGAGACCGAGACAGGCGTGACCACCTTCTTCTTGAAGCAAGAGATAGACACGGGTGAAATCATCCGTCAAGAACGCGTCCCCATTGCCGATACCGACGATGCCGGCACCCTTCACGACAAGCTCATGCTCCTTGGCGGACAGTTGGTGGTGGATACGGTGGACGCCATCCTTGCCGGCTGTGTGACGCCTGTGCCCCAAGAGCGGCTTGCGGTAGAAGGGCCGCTTCCCGCCGCCCCGAAGATATTCAAGGAGACTTGCCGTGTGGACTGGCGTCAGCCCGTGAAGCGTGTGTACGACTTCATCCGCGGGTTGGCACCTTATCCGGCCGCATGGACGACGCTGCGTACGGCCGGCGGCGACGAAGTGGCCGTGAAGCTCTTCGAGACAGAGAAGCTGCCTGTGGAACACACGTGGAAGCCCGGCACGCTGCTCACCGACGGCAAGACTTACCTGCGCGTGGCCGCCACCAACGGGCTTGTAGACGTCAAGTCGTTGCAATTTCCCGGCAAGAAACGCTTGAAAACCGACGAATTGTTGCGCGGTTTCCCATCTTTTCCCTATATTTGTGCAGAATAAAAAACAACCCACAACCCCTGCCTGACGCTTATGAAAACAATGTTAGCT
>JAJPYW010000285.1 GCA_021204715.1 Prevotellaceae bacterium | reverse complement strand
TCCTATCAAAAAATTGTATAACTTTGTGTCCAACTTTTGGGGTTCACTTCAGGTGCTACAAACTCGAATTCCTACATCTACAAACTCGAGTTTATACACCCTAAGGAAAGCATTGATGAGTTTGCAACGAATGTAATGATGAAATTGTATCGACAGTATTGCTTAATCTGAATGGAAGCGCTTCGACTTGTTGAATGGAAGCGCTTCGACTTGTTGAATGGAAGCGCTTCCACTCAACCTAATGATTGTATTGATGATGTTATAACGACAGTATTGATGAAGATCTATCGAACCGCTTCGATAAACTGCATGGAACCGCTTCGATAGACTGCATGGAACCGCTTCGATAAACTGCATGGAAGCGTTTCGATAAAAGCGGTGAAAAACAGTCGTTGCGACCTGCCGGAGCGCGTCGGCACCGGCTTGTCTTTCTTTGATGCGCTCCCCATAAACACCGCTTTGGAAATATAACGCCGCCTTTTGGAAAAAACGGCGGCCGCTTGGCATTGGTTTTATGCGACTTCTTTTTATCTTTGCAAGCCATGAAAACCTTTTATGCACGTTGTATGAAGCATCTACTTCCTTGTTTGGTAGCCGTAACGCTGCTCTTGGGCGGCGCGGCGGGGCATTTACCTTCTTTATCGGCCCAAACGCTCCCTATGGAGGAGGAGTCTACGTTCGCGCCGCCGCTTGACTTCCCCATTACCTTTGCGGGCAATTTCGGTGAGATACGGGCCGACCATTTCCACGGCGGATTAGACTTCAAGACGGGCGGCGTGGAGGGCAAGCCTGTAAGGGCGTTGGCCGACGGCTACGTGTCGCGCATCCGCGTGACACACGGTTCGGGCTACGTGCTCGATGTGGCCTACGAAAACGGATACAGCGTGATAAACCGCCACTTGTCGGCCTTCATGCAGCCCATTGCGGGGCGTGTGGAGGACTTGCAATACGGGCAGGAGAGCTGGGAAGTGGAGATAGTGCCGCAGCCCGGTGAGTATCCGGTGAAGCGGGGGCAAGTCATCGCTTTGAGCGGCAACACGGGGTATTCTTTCGGCCCGCACCTGCACTTGGACGTGTATCTTACCGATACGGGCGAGTTCGTGGACCCGCTGCCTTTCTTCAAGCGGTATATAAAGGACAAAGTGGCTCCCCGCGCCGAAGCCGTGATGCTCTTCCCACAGGCGGGCAAGGGCGTGGTGCAAGGCGTGGCCACACCGCGCGCTTTCCCTTTGCCCGTCGCCCAAACCATCACGGCATGGGGCTTGGTGGGGGCGGGCATCCGCGCCTACGACTACATGGACGGGGTGCATAATAAATATGGTGTGCGCCACGTCACCCTCCATGTAGACGGCGACGAAGTGTTCAGCAGCGACGTGGACCGCTTCTTCGACGAGGAGAACCGCTATATCAATTCATGGACTTACAACGGCTACATGAAATCGTTCATAGAGCCGGGCAACCGCCTGCGCATGCTGCATGCGCAAGGGGGCAACCGGGGCTTGGTAACGATCGACGAAGAGCGCCCCTACCGCTTTGTCTATACGCTTGCCGACGCCTTGGGCAACACTTCCGAAGTGGCTTTTACCGTGCAAGGCAAGCGCATGGAGATTCCGCCGGCAGCCGCTCCCGGCACGCGTCTTTTCAAGTGGAATGAAACGAACTTCTTGCAACTGCCGGGATTGGAATTGGTGGTGCCCAAAGGGTGTCTTTACGACGACGCGAGGCTCGACTGCTCGGTGCGCGCCGACAGCGGCGACATTGCTTTCACCTACCGTTTGAGCTCCACGCGCGTCCCCTTGCACAAGGTCGGCACGCTGCGCATAGGCCTGCGCCACGACACGATGGAGGACGTCTCGAAGTATTATGTAGCCATGGTGCGCGCCGACGGACGCAAGCAGAGCGTTGGCGGCGTGTACGAGCATGGGTATATGAAGGCAGGCGTCTACCAAATAGGCGCTTTCACCGTGGCGGTGGATACCGTGCCGCCTGTGGTTACGCCGGTGAACCCGTCGGGGTGGGGACGCGCGGGGCGCATAGTCTTCAAGGCCAAGGACAAGGAGACGGGCGTGGCCGCTTATTACGGCACTGTCGACGGGGCGTATGCCCTCTTTGGCAAGTTGAACGCGATGAACGGCGACTTGGTGTGCGCGCTCGACGAGAAGCATGTAAAGAAGGGCGGCAGCCACACCGTGGAACTGACCGTGACCGACGCTTGCGGCAACAGCGCCGTGAGCCGGCAAACGTTCGTGTGGTAAACAGTGAAACAACATTTTATATAGCTCGATATGGTTAAAAAACTGATTCTTCCCGTCTTCCTCGCCGCATGCGCGTGGACGGACGCTTGGGGCTGCACCAACTTGATTGTGGGTAAGGACGCCTCTACGGATGGTTCTACCATCATTTCTTATTCGGCCGACAACTATGGCATGTTCGGCGAGTTGCGTCATTTCGGCGCGGGCCTGCACCCCAAAGGCACGATGATCGACGTGTATGAGTGGGACACGGGCAAGTACTTGGGCCAGATTCCCCAAGCGGCGAAGACGTACAACGTGATAGGCAACATGAACGAGTTCCAGCTCTCCATTGGCGAGACTACCTTCGGCGGGCGTGAGGAGTTGGTGGACAGCACGGCCATTGTGGACTACGGCAGCTTGATATACTTGGCGCTGCAACGCGCGCGCACGGCGCGTGAGGCCATCAAGGTGATGACCGACTTGGTGCAGGAGTATGGTTATTACAGCGAGGGCGAGACCTTTTCCATTGCCGACCCCAACGAGGTGTGGATTATGGAGATGATAGGCAAGGGTCCCGGCGTGCGCGGCGCCGTGTGGGTGGCCGTGCGCGTGCCCGACGACTGCATCGCCGCCCATGCCAACCAGAGCCGCATACACCGCTTCGACTTGAACGACAAGAACAATTGCCTCTACTCGCCCGATGTGATTTCCTTCGCGCGCGAGAAGGGCTACTTCGAGGGCGTGAACAAGGATTTCAGCTTTGCCGACGCTTACGCGCCCACCGACTTCAGCGCCTTGCGCTATTGCGAGGCCCGTGTGTGGAGCTTCTACAACATGTTTACCGACCGGGGCGGGGAGTTCTTGCCTTATATCCTCGGGGAATCGTCCGAGCCCATGCCGCTCTACTTGAAGCCCGACCGAAAGGTGTCCGTGCAGGACATCAAGAACGCCATGCGCGACCATTTCGAGGGCACGCCGCTCGACATCTCGCACGACTTCGGCGCCGGCCCTTACCACGCGCCTTACCGCTTGACGCCGCTCTCCTTTAAAGTGGACGGTGTGGAGTACTTCAACGAACGCCCCATCTCCACGCAACAGACGGGCTTTGTGTTCGTGGCCCAGATGCGTTCCGAACTGCCCGACGCCATAGGCGGGGTGTTGTGGTTCGGCACGGACGACGCCAACATGACCGTATTCACGCCGGTGTATTGCTGTACCGACCGTGTGCCCGTGTGCTACAGCCGGGTGGACGGCGCCGACTACGCCACCTTCTCGTGGAACTCTTCGTTCTGGATATTCAACTGGGTGGCCAACATGGTCTATCCGCGTTACGACCTCTTGATAGACGATGTGCGCGCCGCCCAGACGCAGTTGGAGCAGACCTTCAACCAAGCGCAGGAGGGCATCGAGGCGGCCGCGGCCAAGATGCTTGAAAGCGATCCCGACGGGGCGAAGGCCTTCTTGACCAACTACACCGTGATGACGGCGCAGAACACGTTGTCCACTTGGAAGCAATTGGGCGAGTTCCTTATCGTGAAATACAACGACGGCGTGGTAAGGAAGGTGAAGGACGGCAAGTTCGAGCGCAACGACATAGGCGAGCCCCTGCCGCCTGTCAGGGTGGGCTATCCGCAGGAATTCTTGGAGGAATATGTCAAGAAGACCGGCGACAGATATAAAATTCCTGAATAATTTGCCGCATTGGGGTGAATTCATTACATTTGTAACGAATGTGGAGTAGTATATAATCTTTTAATATAGTTTACAATGGAGAATAATGATTTGATTAAGCAGGTGACGGAGAAGGCCAAGACCTGGCTTACTCCCGCGTATGACGCCGAAACCCAAGCAGAGGTGAAGCGTATCTTGGAGAACCCCGACAAGAGCGAGCTTATCGAGTGTTTCTATAAGGATTTGGAATTTGGTACGGGCGGCTTGCGCGGCATCATGGGCGCGGGCAGCAACCGCATGAATATCTATACGGTGGGCGCTGCCACGCAGGGCTTGGCCAACTACTTGAACAAATGCTTTGCCGGACGCGGGCAGATTTCAGTGGTGGTGGGGCACGACTGCCGCAACAACAGCCGTAAGTTTGCCGAGATATCGGCCGACATCTTCTCGGCCAACGGCATCAAGGTGTATCTGTTTGACGACCTCAGGCCTACGCCAGAAGTCTCCTTCGCCATCCGCCACTTGGGATGCCAAAGCGGCATCAACTTGACGGCCAGCCACAATCCCCGCGAGTACAACGGTTACAAGGCTTACTGGGAAGACGGCGCGCAGGTGCTTGCCCCGCACGACACGGCCATCATCGAAGAGGTGGGCAAGGTGAAAGTGGAGGACATCAAGTTCAAAGGCAACAAGGATCTTATCCAGATTATAGGCGACGACGTGGACCAAGTCTACTTGGAGAAGGTGCACGGCATCTCCATAGACCCGGAGATGATTCACCGGCAGAAAGACTTGTGCATTGTCTACACGCCGCTGCACGGCACAGGCCGCGCGCTGATTCCCGCCTCGTTGAAGAAGTGGGGCTTCGAGAACGTGCACTGCGTGCCCGAACAAATGGTGAAGAGCGGTGATTTCCCCACCGTGGTATCGCCCAACCCCGAGAATGCCGAGGCTTTGACAATGGCCATCAACCTTGCCAAGCAGCTTGACGCCGACATTGTAATGGCCAGCGATCCCGACGCCGACCGCGTGGGCATGGCTTGCAAGGACGACCGGGGCGAATGGGTGCTCATCAACGGCAACCAGACGTGCCTGCTCTTCTTGTATTATATCATCAAGAACCGTATCGCCACCGGCAAGATGCAGCCCACGGACTTCGTGGTGAAGACCATCGTGACTACCGAGCTCATCAAGGCCGTGGCCGACAAGAACCATATCGAGATGCTCGATTGCTACACCGGCTTCAAGTGGATTGCCCGCGAGATACGTCTGCGCGAGGGCAAGCAGCAGTACATAGGCGGCGGCGAGGAGAGCTACGGCTTCTTGGCCGAGGACTTTGTGCGTGATAAAGACGCCGTGTCGGCTTGCTCTTTGTTGGCCGAGATTTGCGCTTGGGCCAAGGACAACGGCAAGACGCTTTATGACGTGCTGATGGATATTTACTTGGAGTATGGTTTCTCACGCGAGACTACCGTGAACGTGGTGAAGCCGGGCAAGAGCGGCGCCGATGAAATCAAGGCCATGATGGAGACCTTCCGCGCCAACCCGCCCAAAGAGATAGGCGGTTCCAAAGTGGCGTTGGTCAAGGATTACAAGACGCTCAAAGCCACCGACAGCGAGGGCAACGTGACCGATATGGTAATGCCCGAGACTTCCAACGTGCTGCAGTATTTCACCGAAGACGGCTCGAAGATTTCCGTGCGTCCTTCGGGTACGGAACCCAAGATTAAGTTCTACATCGAGGTGAAGGGCAAGATGGAGTGCCCCAAGTGCTACCGTCCCGCATTGGCCGACGCCGCCGACAAGGTGGAGGCTGTGCGCAAGTCGTTGGGCATTTAATGTGAAGCCCTTTCGGTTTGAAGCAATAGGGTAGATAGATGCGCCTTTATTGAAAAAGCGTGTTTTATAAAGCCCTTGAAATATAAAGATTGCCCCCGTTACATACGGTTGTAGCGGGGGCATTGTTATGTTATAGTGGTATGTATTCCACGAAGGCTTCCATCGCCTCGTAGCTGGCCAACCCCAAGCTGTCGTAGAGGGCGGCCGTGGCGCGGTTGCGGTCTTCGCTGCGTTGCCAGAACAGACGCTCGTCGTTGCCAAGGAAAGGGGCGCTCTCCATCTGGCTTTGGTGCTTCAAGATGGAGTTGCGTTTGGCCCGCAGCTCTTCCGGGCTGATGGGTACGGCCATCTCGATGTTCTCTATCTCCCATTCGGCCCAAGCGCCGCGGTACATCCAAATGCGGCACTCCTTCAACCACCCGGCATCCGCTTCTTTCTCCAAGTCGATAGCGGCCAACACGGTGTTGGTGCACACACGGTGCGTGCCGTGCGGGTCGGCCAAGTCGCCGGCCACGAATATCTGATGGGGCTTGACCTCTTGCAACAGGTGGCGCACAATCTCCACGTCGGCCTCGGAGAGGGGGTTCTTCTGAATCTTTCCCGTCTCGTAGAATGGCAGGTCGAGGAAGTGGCAATGGCTTAATGGAATGTTGTTGTAGGTGCAGGCCGTGCGTGCCTCGCCCCGGCGGATGAGCCCCTTGATGGTGAGTATGTCGGGCGTGTCCGTGTCGCCGTCGTGCTTCTCTTGCAGGAAGCGGCGTATCTCGGTGTACTTCTCGTTGATGGTCTGGTCTTCGCTGTTGTTGAACAGCTGGTTGAACCCGTTGATGAAGTGCAGGAAGCGGATGACCTCCTCGTCGCCCACGGCGATGTTGCCCGATGTCTCGTAGGCAATGTGCACGTCGTGTTTCTGTTCCACCAACCGGCGTATGGTGCCGCCCATGGAGATGACGTCGTCGTCGGGGTGCGGTGAGAAGACCACCACGCGCTTGGGGTAAGGCTTGGCACGCTCGGGACGGTAGGTGTCGTCGGCATTGGGCTTGCCGCCGGGCCAGCCGGTAATGGTGTGTTGCAGGTCGTTGAATATTTTGATGTTCACGTTGTAGGCCGACCCGTAGAGTGCCAGCAACTCGCTCAAGCCGTTTTCGTTGTAGTCGCGGTTGGTCAGCTTCAAGATGGGTTTGTGGGTGAGCTGGCACAGCCACACGATGGCGCTGCGTATGAGCTTGTCGTTCCACTCGCAAGAAGTGACGAGCCAAGGCCGCTGTATGCGCGTCAGGTTGGCAGCCGCCGAGAGGTCCAACACGATGTGGGCGTTGTTGTGCGTCTGCAGGTAAGAGGCGGGAATCGTGTCGGTAATGGAGTCTTCCACGCACTCCTTGACCATCTTCCCCTTCTCCTCGCCCCAAGCCATGAGGTACACTTTCTTGGAGGAAAGGATGGTGGCCACGCCCATGGTAATGGAGCTTATGGGGGTGTTGTCTATGCTGCCGAAGCTCTTGGAGGCTTCGTTGCGCGAGTCGCTGTCCATCAAGATGAGGCGGGTGGTGGAGTTCAGCCGCGAGCCGGGTTCGTTGAAACCGATGTTACCCACGCGGCCGATGCCCAACAAGGCAATGTCGATGCCCCCGAAGCTCTCGATGCGTTGCTCGTACAGGCGGCAGTGTTCCAAGATGGTCTCTTTGGGAATGGTTCCGCTGGGACTGAAGATGTTTTGGGGATCAACGTCCACGTGGTCGAGCAGCATCTCTTTCAAGGCGTTCAGGTTGCTGTTGATGGCGCCCACTGCCAATGGATAGTATTCATAGAGGTTGAATATTATCACGTTGCGGAAGCTCAACCCTTCTTGCCGGTGCATCTGTACCAAGTGGCTGAACACGCCGCGGGGAGAGTTGCCGCCGGCCAAGGCCAATACGCAGAAACGGCCCGCTTTCTGCTTGTCGCGTATGGTTTGGGCTATGTCGAGGGCTATCTGTGCGGAGCCCTCTTCCACCGATTCGTAGATGTCGGTGGGAATCTTCTCGAAACGTGTCAACACCGACCGTTCGAAGGCGTTTTCAGGCCTGTAATACTTGGGGGATACCCTGTTGAGGGTAATCTGTGAACTAAGGTTCGTTTTCATAAGGTGTAAATAAAGGTTTAATGAATGAAGTTTCTTGGTTTGTCAAGGTCGGGCGGCGTCCGTCAAGCCGGCGGCTTCAAGTCGAGCGTGAACTTGTCGGCGTCTTTCCACACGGGGAACTTGCCGCGGAAAGCCCGTAGCGTTTCCAAGTCCATCGTGGCGGTGGCGATGCCTTCAAGTCCGTCGGGCAGCGAGGCTATCAACTCACCTTTGGGAGAGTAGGCCACACTGCCGCCATTGTAAGGTATGTGGTTGCCGTCCGTGCCCACACGGTTCACGCCGCACAGGTAGCATTGGTTCTCCAAGGCGCGTGCCTGCAAGAGCGTGTCCCACACCTTGCGGCGCGAGGCGGGCCAGTTGGCTACGTATATAAGTAAGTCATATCCGTTCTGCACATTCCGGCTCCACACGGGGAAGCGCAGGTCGTAGCACACCAACAACCGGATGTTCCACCCCCGGTAGCGGACGACATTCAGGCTGTGGCCGGCCGTGTAGCTCTCCTTCTCGTAGCCGATGCGGAAGAGGTGGCGTTTGTCTATGAAGGTCGTCTCTCCTTGGGGCGTGATGAAGAAGGCCCGGTTGTAAGCCGCGGGCGCGGCGTCAGGGCAGGTGTCTTTTCCGCAGGCGATGTAGCTGCCCGCAAGGGCGATGCCGCAGGCGGCCGCCCACGCTTTGAGCAGCGACACGGTCTCTCCTTCCACCGGTTCTGCCAAATGGCGGGCGTCCATGCTGAATCCCGTGGAGAACATCTCGGGCAGGAGCGCGATGTCAGTGGTGCCGCGCAGTTCCTTCAAGGCGCGGCGAAGCCGTTCCAAGTTGGCCCGCTTATCCTCCCAGACGATGTCGGTCTGCAGCAGGCTGACGCGCAACCGTCTGCACTCACCGTTCATAAGGCGCCCAAGTTGAAGTTGTGGGGATGTTTCCCTTGGAAGTCCTTGAAATAACACTTCACCTCGTGGATTTCCCGCTCCCAGTCGCCCGTGGGATACATTACCTTGCCCACGGCGATGGTCTTCGTGCGGTAGTCCACGCCCACGAGCACTACCGGTACCCGCGCTTTGAGCGCGATGAAGTAGAAGCCCTTTTTCCAGTCGGGATTGGGCTTGCGCGTCCCTTCCGGGGTGATGACCAAGTGGAAGCGGCCGCTGCGGGCAAACCGGCAGGCCATGCGGTCCACCATGGAGTGCTTGTGGTCTCGGTCCACGGGGATGCCCCCAGCGGCTTTTACGATCCACCCGAAGGGGAAGATGAACCACTCTTTCTTAATCAAGAAGTGGGCCTTGCGGCGTATGGCTCCGTAGAAGAGCTTGCCCAAGAAGAAATCCCAGTTGGATGTGTGCGGCGCGGCGCAAATCACGCACTTCTCATAATCGGGTACCGAGATGTCCGTTTTCCATCCCAATACCCGGTAATAAAGAAAGCTGTACAACTTGCTCCACATCCCTTTTCTTATTTGAGGTTGCCCAAGCCCTCCACAATGGTCTGCAGACGGGCGTTGAAGTCGGTATAGAAGGTCTTGTAGAAATTCTTGGTGTTGCCCGGTTCGGGGTGGCTCAACCGGCAGAGGAATTCGGTCTGTGTCTTGAGTATCTCCTCCATGAGCGCGTCGGCTTTGGCCTGGTCGGTTCCCGGTATCTGCTTGCTGACGATACATTCTGCGAAAAGTTCACTTACAATGTAGTTCACGTTTTTCTTTAAAGCTCTTTTGGTTGCCATAATCTTTACGTTTTAGTGAATGGATAGTCTAATTCACGGCAAATATACGGTTTTCTTCGGGGAATGGAGCAGGGGATAAGGTTTTTTGTGCAATAATGCTGTCCACACTGCAGTAGATTCAATATTTTTGCCTATTTTCGCATCGATAAACAGTGTGTGTGAGCCGGTCGTCTAAAGTGCTGCGGCAAAGCCGGCGTCCGTTGAACCTGATAGTATCGATACAAATGGGTATAAGAAGCAGTTTTAAAGACATTTTGGCCGGCGTGTGGCATTTGGCGGGCGACACGTTGCGTTTCTTGGTCAAGTGGATCCGGCGGATAGCCGGCAGCAAGTTCTTCAAGAAGAAAAAACTATGGATGCCGGCGCTTGCTTGTGTCGCGCTCCTTGTCGTGGCCTACCTTATCTGGGGTACGCCCAAGCAAATGGAGCCCGAGTTGCCCACGGTCATTGTGGAACCCTCGGGCACGGACAACGTGGAGATTTACGGCGAGTTCGTGGGCCGTATCCGCGCCCAGCAGTTTGTAGAGGTGCGCGCCCGTGTGGAGGGCTACTTGGAGGACATGCTCTTTGCCGAAGGTACCTACGTCACCAAGAACCAAGTGCTTTTCGTCATAAACCAAGACCAGTACCGCGCCAAAGCTGACAGGGCGCGCGCCCAGTTGAAGAAAGACGAGGCCCAGGCTTTGAAAGCCGAGCGCGACTTGGAGCGCATCCGTCCGCTATACGCCCAGAACGCCGCCAGCCAGCTCGACCTTGACAACGCGCAGGCCGCTTACGAGACGGCCGAGGCTTCCGTAGCCATGAGCCAGGCCGACTTGGACCAAGCCGAGTTGGAACTTGGCTACACGTTGGTGCGTTCCCCCCTTTCCGGCCACATCAGCGAGCGCAACGTCGACTTGGGTACCTTGGTGGGACCCGGCGCCAAGTCCTTGCTTGCCACCATCGTGAAGAGCGATACCGTGCTGGTGGATTTCAGCATGACCGCCTTGGACTACCTGCGCAGCAAGGAGCGCAACATCCAGATAGGCTTGCAGGACTCCACCCGTTCCTGGCAGCCCAACATCACCGTGACCTTGGCCGACAACAGCGTCTATCCCTATAAAGGCTATGTGGATTTCGCCGAGCCGCAAGTCGACCCGCAGACGGGTACCTTCTCGGTGCGTGCCGAGATGCCCAACCCGGAGCGTGTCCTGCTGCCCGGCCAGTTCACCAAGGTGAGACTCTTGATGGACGTGCGCGAAGGGGCCGTCACCGTTCCCCAGAAAGCCGTCACCATAGAGAAGGGCGGCGCCTATATTTACGTGATGCGCCGTGATTCCACCGTAGAGAAGCGTCTCATAGAACTCGGTCCTGAAACCGGCAACAACTGGGTGGTGGAACGCGGTATGGTATCGGGCGAGCAGGTGGTCACCGAAGGCTTCCACAAACTCACGCCGGGCATGAAGGTGCGTCCCGGGAAACCCGGGGCACTCGACGAGACAGAACCCGATAAATGACATGCCCGCCATGAAAATCTCCTTTTTCATAGACCGTCCGGTATTCTCCATCGTCATCTCCGTGTTGATTGTCTTGGTGGGCGTCATCGGGTTGACCATGTTGCCCATCGACCAGTATCCCCAGATAACGCCCCCTGTGGTGCGCATCACCGCCTCCTATCCCGGCGCCAGCGCGCTGACGGTGTCGCAAGCGGTGGCCACCCCTATCGAGCAGGAGGTGAACGGCGCGCCGGGCATGCTCTACATGGACTCCAACAGCTCCAATTCGGGCGGGTTCACCGCCAACATCACCTTCGATATCTCCTCCGACCCCGACTTGGCCGCCGTGGAGATACAAAACCGTGTGAAGTTGGCCGAAAGCCGCCTGCCCGCCGAGGTGATACAGAACGGCATTTCTGTAGAGAAGCAGTCGCCCAGCCAGCTCATGACGCTTTGCCTCACCTCGAGCGACCCCAAGTTTGATGAAATCTACCTGAGCAACTACGCCACGCTGAACGTCATCGACTTGTTGCGGCGCATACCCGGCGTGGGGCGCATCTCCAACGTGGGCGGCCGTTATTACGCCATGCAGATATGGGCCTTGCCCGACAAGTTGGCCAACTTCGGCCTCACCGTGCAAGACCTGCAGAACGCCTTGAAGGACCAGAACCGCGAGTCGGCCGCCGGCGTGCTTGGCCAGCAGCCCGTGTCGGGCATTGACATCACCATACCCATCACCGCGCAAGGCAGGCTGAGCACCGTCAGCCAGTTCGAGGAGATTGTGGTGCGTGCCAACGCCAACGGTTCGGTCATCCGCCTGCGCGACGTGGCCCGCGTGTCGCTCGAAGCCTCTTCCTACAACACCGAAAGCGGCATCAACGGCGAGAACGCCGCCGTGCTCTCCATCTACATGTTGCCCGGCGCCAATGCCGTCGAGGTGGCCGACAACGTGAAGGAAGCCATGAAAGAAATCAGCGCCGCCTTCCCCGAAGGCATGAGCTACATGATTCCCTTCGACATGACCAATTACATCTCCGAATCCATCCACGAAGTCTACAAAACACTCTTCGAGGCCTTGGTATTGGTCATGTTGGTGGTGTTCCTCTCCTTGCAGAGCTGGCGCGCCGCCGTCATCCCCATGGTGGCCGTGCCCATCTCCCTGATAGGCACCTTCGGCTTCATGCTCATCTTCGGCTTCTCGCTCAATATCCTCACCCTGTTGGGATTGGTGTTGGCCATCGGTATTGTGGTGGACGACGCCATCGTGGTGGTGGAGAGTGTGGAGCACATCATGGAGGCCGAGCGGCTCTCCCCCTACGAAGCCACCAAGAAGGCCATGAGCGGGCTTACGAGCGCGTTGGTGGCCACCTCGCTTGTGCTGTGCGCCGTGTTCGTGCCGGTGAGCTTCCTGAGCGGCATCACCGGGCAGCTATACCGCCAGTTCACCATCACCATCGCCGTGTCCGTGCTGCTTTCTACCGTGGTGGCGCTCACGCTCAGCCCCGTCATGTGTTCGCTCGTGCTGCGTCCCATAGACAACCGGGGACGCAAAAACAAGCTATTCCGCTATATCAACCGCGGGCTCTACGTGGGCAACCGCAAGTATAACGGGTTCATCTCTTGGGCCGTGAAGAATCCCCGCCGCGTCATCAACGCCTTCGGCATGGTCATCGTGGCCATTTTCCTAATCAACCACTTCGTGCCCTCCAGCTTCCTGCCTGTCGAGGACCAAGGTTATTTCAGCGTGGAGTTGGAGTTGCCCGAAGGCTCCACCTTGGAACGCACCCGCACCGTGACCGACCGTGCCGTGGCCTACCTCAGGCAAAACCCCTACGTGGACTACATACAGAACGTCACCGGCAGCAGCTCCCGCGTGGGCACCAGCCAGGCGCGCAGTGTGCTTACGGTCATCCTCAAGCCATGGGAAGAGCGCAAAGATACCGACATACGCGCCATCATGAAACAAGTGGAGCGCGACCTGAGCGAGTACCCCGAGTGCAAGGTCTACCTCTCCCAGCCGGCGGTCATCCCCGGTTTGGGCACCTTCGGCGGCTTCGAGATGCAACTCGAGGGACGTAGCGACGCCTCCTTCGAAGACTTGGTGCAGGCGGCCGATACCCTTATGTACTACGCCTCCCGGCGCAAGGAGCTCAGCGGGCTCTCCTCCTCGTTGCAGGCCGAGATACCCCAACTCTACTTCGACGTGGACCGCGACAAAGTAAAGATGCTCGGCGTGCCTTTGGCCGATGTATTCTCCACCATGAAGGCCTACACCGGCTCGGTCTACGTGAACGACTTCAACATGTTCAACCGCATCTACCGCGTCTACATACAAGCCGAAGCTCCTTACCGCGAGCACCGCGAGAACTTGAACCTCTTCTTCGTGAAAGCCGCCAACGGCAGCATGGTGCCGCTCACTTCGCTCGGCACCACCGCCTACACTACCGGGCCGGGCAGTATCCGCCGTTTCAACATGTTCACCTCGGCCATCATCCGCGGCTCGGCGGCGCAAGGCTACAGCTCCGGCCAAGCCATGGACATCTTGGAGCAGATAGCCCGCACCCACCTGCCCGCCAACATCGGCGTGGAGTGGAGCGGCCTTTCTTACCAAGAGAAAAAAGCAGGCGGGCAGACGGGCTACATCCTTGCATTGGTATTCCTGTTCGTTTTCCTCTTCCTTGCAGCCCAGTATGAGAGCTGGACGGTGCCCATCGCCGTGCTTCTGTTCCTGCCCGTGGCCGCTTTGGGCGCCTACATCGGCGTGGCCCTGTGCGGCTTGGAGAACGACATTTACTTCCAGATAGGCTTGGTGATGCTCGTGGGCTTGGCCGCCAAGAACGCCATTCTCATCGTGGAGTTCGCCAAAGTGCAGACAGACCAAGGACGCGACTTGGTGGAGGCGGCCCTCCATGCCGCGCAACTCCGTTTCCGCCCCATCCTGATGACCTGTTTGGCCTTCATCCTCGGCATGGTTCCCATGGTATTGGCCAGCGGGCCCGGTTCGGCCAGCCGCCGGGCCATCGGTACGGGCGTATTCTTCGGCATGATCTTCGTGGTGGTCTTCGGCATCGTGCTGGTGCCCTTCTTCTTCGTGTTGGTCTATAAAGTCAAGGCCAAAGTAAGAAGCAAGTTAAAGAAAGAAAAGGTTCCAAGCGTCCCGTTGCAGTAAAAAGTATAGCTTATGAGAAGAAAGCCACTGTATCTCCTTTTAGGATTGTCCGTCCTGCTGCTATTTGCCTCCTGCAAAGTGGGCAAACGCTATGTGCGTCCCGATTTGAACCTGCCCGAAAAACTCGACTCGCTGCAACCGGTCGACTCCTTCTCCATTGCCGAGAAAAGGTGGTGGGAGGTATATGCCGATACCACCCTGCAAAGACTCATAGAGAAGGCGTTGGTCTACAATAAAGACATGAAAGCCGCCGCCGCCCGCGTGCGCGAGCTGGCCGCCCAGAAACACATAGAAACCGCCAACCTGCTGCCTTCCATCGGTTTCTTGGGCTATGCCGACAAAGAGGCCGTCAACTATGGCGGACACGATTATTCCAACGATCCCGAGCTTGGCTCCAAGATCTCTTTTGCTTGGGAAGTGGACCTGTGGGGCAACTTGCGCTGGGCAAGAGAGCGCAGCTTGGCACAGTTCTTGGGCAGTGTCGAGGCGCAACGTGCCTTGCAAATGAGCATCGTGGCTCAAGTAGCCCAAGCCTATTTCGAGTTGGTGGCGTTGGACAACGAGCTGGCCATCGTGCGCCAGACGTTGGATGCCCGTAGGGAAGGCGTGCGCTTGGCCAAGATACGTTTCGAAGGCGGACTCACCTCTGAAACCTCCTACCAGCAAGCCGAAGTGGAGTATGCCCGTACCGCCACCCTCGTGCCCGATTTGGAACGTAAAA
>JAJPYW010000056.1 GCA_021204715.1 Prevotellaceae bacterium | reverse complement strand
TTGCAAGCCCAAATCAACGACTTCAACCGGGGCATCTTCATAGACGGCTCGCCCATGCAAGTCACCAAGACACCCTTCTCCTACGGTGTGGCCTGTTACCCGGAAAAACACGAGGAGGCGCCCAACAAGGACACCGACCTGTATTGGTTGAAAAAGAAAGTGGAAGCGGGCGCGGAGTATGCCGTCACCCAGCTCTTCTACGACAACGACAAGTACTTCGACTTTGTGGAGCGCGCCCGCAAAGCAGGCATTACCGTGCCCATCATCCCCGGCATCAAGCCCTTCAAGAAGCGCTCGCAGCTCACCGTCATACCCCAGACCTTCAAGGTAGACTTTCCCGAAGAGTTGACGCGCGAAGCCTTGAAATGCAAGGACGACGACGAAGCCCGGCAAGTGGGTATAGAGTGGTGCGTGCAGCAATGCAAGGAACTCATGGCCCACGGCGTGCCCCTGCTGCACTTCTACACCATAGGAGCCGTAGACAGCATCCGCGAGATAGCCAAACGTATATTCTGAACACCGGCACAGAGGCAGCATGTTTTTCAAAGAGGTCATAGGACAAGAAGAGGCCAAGCAAAAGCTCCTCGCGGAGGCGGCGACGGGACACATTCCCCACGCCCGTCTCTTTTACGGCGCGCCCGGCGCGGGCGAGTTCCCCCTTGCCATGGCCTACGCCCGATACCTGTGCTGCACCCGCCGCACCGCTACCGACGCCTGCGGCACCTGCCCCTCGTGTGTAAAGTGGAACAAGATGGTGCACCCCGACGTGCACTTCATCTTCCCCATCGTGAAGAACGCCAAAACCAAGCGCGAAGTGTGCGACGACTTTCTTCCCCAGTGGCGCCGGTTTGTGCTGGGCAGTCCCTACTTCACCCTGAACCAATGGCTCGACGAACTCGGCGTGGAGAATGGCCAAGCCATGATCTACGCCAAAGAGAGCGACGAGATAACACGCAAGCTCAACCTCAAGTCGAGCGAAGGAGGCTACAAGATAACCATCGTGTGGCTGCCCGAAAAAATGCACGAGACCTGTGCCAACAAGCTGCTCAAGCTCTTGGAAGAGCCACCCCAAAAGACACTCTTTTTCCTTGTATCCGAAGCGCCCGACCTGCTGCTCACCACCATACAGAGCCGCACCCAGCGTTTCCCCGTGCATCCGCTTGCCGAAGCGGTCATCGCCGATGCCTTGAGCAGGCAGTACGGCATAGGGCAAGAAGAGAGCGCCGGCATCGCCCGTCTTGCAGGCGGCAACTTCATCGAAGCCTTGAAAGCCATACACCTCGACGAAGCCGGGAAGCAATACTTCGAGTGGTTCGTGTCGCTCATGCGCCTCTCCTACCAACGCAAGATAAGGGAGATGAAGCAGTGGAGCGAGCAAGTGGCCGCCATAGGGCGCGAGCGGCAGAAGAGCTTCTTGGCCTACTGCCAGCGCATGGTGCGCGAAAGCTTCATCTACAACCGGCACGCAGCGGGGTTGAACTACATGACGGGCGCAGAAGAGAGCTTCGTGTCCCGCTTCGCCCCCTTCGTGAACCGGCGCAACGTGGAGGGCATCATGCAGGAGCTGAGCTTGGCTGAAACCCACATCGAGCAGAACGTGAACGCGCGCATGGTCTTCTTCGACTTCGCCTTGAAGATGATCGTACTGCTGAAAAGCTGAACCCCGAAAGAGACGGAAAGACAAACAAACCATACAACAACCCAAAGACAACCCCATATAATAAATACAGACAATGGAATATACACTCGATAACGGAAGCGGAAAATTCTCGGCCAAAGGTTGCGGCCGACAAGACAAGCAACTCAACACCTACGACTGGTTGGCCGACATACCGGGCAACCGCGAAGAATCCGACTTGGTGGAAGTACAGTTCAAGAACACCCGGAAAGGCTATTTCCGCAACAGCAACAAGATAGCCTTGGAGAAGGGCGACATTGTAGCCGTGGAAGCCACGCCGGGCCACGACATAGGCACGGTGACGTTGACCGGGCGCTTGGTGCCGCTGCAGATGAAGAAAGCCAACATCAAGTCGGAGACGGAACTCAAGCGCGTCTACCGCAAGGCCAAGCAAGTGGACATGGACAAGTTCAACGAGGCCAAAGCCCGCGAGCACGGCACCATGATACGCGCGCGCCAGATAGCCAACAGCCTGCAGCTGAACATGAAGATAGGCGACGTGGAGTATCAGGGCGACGGCAACAAAGCCATCTTCTACTACATCGCCGACGAGCGCGTCGACTTCCGCCAGCTCATCAAAGTCTTCGCCGAAACCTTCCGCGTGCGCATAGAGATGAAGCAGATAGGCGCCCGCCAAGAGGCCGGGCGCATAGGCGGCATCGGTCCCTGCGGACGCGAGATGTGTTGCGCCACGTGGATGACCTCGTTCGTGTCCGTCTCCACCGGCGCGGCCCGCATACAAGACATCTCGCTGAACCCGCAAAAGCTCGCCGGCCAGTGCGCCAAGCTGAAATGCTGCCTCAACTACGAGATAGACTGCTACGTGGAAGCACAGAAGCGTTTCCCTTCCAAAGAGATTTGCTTGGAGACGCAAAGCGCCACCTATTACCTCTTCAAGACGGATATATTGACCAACCAAGTGAGCTACTCCACCGAAAAGAACGCGCCCGTCAACTTGGTGACCATCAGCGGCAAGCATGCCTTTGAAATCATCGGCATGAACAAGCGCGGCATCAAGCCCGAAAGCTTGGAAGAAAAGGTGACCAAGGCGGAAAAGCCCCGTGCCGTCGACTTGGTGGAACAAGAGAGCCTCACCCGCTTCGACCGCAGCCGCAAGAACAAGAACGGCGA
>JAJPYW010000049.1 GCA_021204715.1 Prevotellaceae bacterium | reverse complement strand
CTTCACAGAGATGACACCCTCATCTTCACAGAGATGACACCCTCATCTTCACAGATTCTACAAAATACCTGCCTTTTCATTTGGTATTATGCAGTCAAAACATTATGTTTGCAGTGCATAATAATCACGTAGTATGAAGTTCGTTGATAGAAGAGATGAGACAGCACGTTTACTGCAAGCCCTTGCCCGTGAACGCTCCGCTTTGGTAGTGGTCTATGGCCGCCGGCGCTTGGGCAAGTCGACACTGATTAAAAAGGTGTTGACCGAGCGTGATGTCTATTTCCTTGCCGACCGCTCGGAAGGGCATCTGCAACGGGCTTTGTTTGCCAAGGTGGTGGCATCGCTCTTCCCCGATTTCGACAAGGCGGTTTATGCGGATTGGGAATCGTCGCTGCGTGCCGTCAATTACCGGTGCGGGGAGCGTTTCACCCTCTGTTTGGATGAGTTTCCCTATTTGGTGGAGCAGTCGCCCGAATTGCCTTCAGTTTTGCAGAAACTTGTCGACGAACGGAGTTTGAAGTACAATCTGGTGCTTTGCGGGTCCTCGCATGACATGATGTACGGACTCTTCTTCGATCCATCGGATCCGCTCTATGGCCGTTCCGATGAGATTATGAAGCTGGCTCCCCTGCGTCTGCCTTATATAGGAGAAGCGTTAGGCCTCGATGCCGTGAATGTCGTGGAAGAGTATGCCGTATGGGGAGGCGTACCGCGTTATTGGGAGTTGCGGGAAAACCGTGGTTCGCTTGCCGATGCCTTGTGGCATAACATCTTCTCTGTAAACGGCGCGTTGTATGAAGAACCGGTCAAGCTCTTCCGCGACGATGTGAAGGATATAGTCAAGACTTCCACCATCATGTCCTACATCGGCAATGGCGCCAACCGCCTCTCCGAGATTGCGGCACGTTGCAACGAGCCGGCCACCAACTTGTCGCGTCCGTTGAAAAAGCTGGTCGACTTGGGATACTTGGAACGCGAAGTGCCGTTCGGCACGGATGAGAAGAATGTCAAAAAGAGTCTCTATAAGATAGCCGATCCCTACATGGCGTTCTATTATCAGTTTGTGGTGCCCAACCGCTCTTTTATCGAGTTGGGCCGCCGCTTGCCTGTCGAGATGGCTTTAAACGCGCATTTCTCCGCATACGTGAGTATGCAATGGGAGAAGTTATGCCGGGATGCCGTCAGCGGCAATCTTGTGAACGGCGTGGTCTATGGAAAGGCAAGGCGTTGGTGGGGTGCCGTGCTTGGCGAAGATAAGAAACCCGAACAGGTGGAGTTTGATGTGATGGCTGAATCGATAGACAAGAAATACTTGCTTGTGGGGGAATGTAAGTGGACCGCGCAGCCCCATGATGCCTACCAACTCACGGCCGCTCTTCTGCGTAAAGCCGCCCTACTGCCATTTGTCTCAAACTACACGTTAGTTCCCGTGCTTTTCTTAAAGAACGCCCCCAAAGAAGATGCAGCCAACGTGCTGCTGCCTGAAGATGTAATCAGCCTCTCGATGTAAACGTTTACCCAAGAATGATGACACCCCACAAAACACACTTGTCGGAACCGTCTTAATGACAATGCAGATTTTCATGCTGGTTTTTGACCGTATAAAAGAAAAGCGTTATCTTAGCCACGGATTTAAGCACCGGTTATTGTTTTCTTAATTTGTTGACGAGATGGGCACGATGAAATATCCCATAGGAATACAGAGTTTTAAAGAACTCAGGGAGGAAGGTTTTGTCTACGTGGACAAAACAGCGCGGCTGTATGAACTCACGTCGGGAGGGAAGTACTATTTCCTCTCCCGTCCCCGCCGCTTCGGAAAGTCGTTGCTGCTTTCCACGTTGGAAGCCTATTTCAACGGGGAGAAAGAGCTCTTCAAAGGGCTGGCCTTGGAACGGTTGGAGCGTGACTGGACGCCCTACCCGGTGTTGTATTTGGACCTGAACACGGGAAGATACGACACGGTGGAGAACTTGGAAGAGAATTTGAATGACAGATTCAGGGAGTGGGAGGAGATTTATGGTCCTGCTGAAAAGGGAGCTACGTTGGAGGCGCGTTTCAAAAGAATCGTGCAGCGCGCCTGCGAGAAGACCGGGCAGAAAGCCGTGATATTGGTGGACGAGTACGACAAGCCCGTCTTGTCGGCCATCGAAGACGAGCAGCTCCAAGAGCGTTTCCGCCGCGTTCTGAAAGCCGTCTACTCCGTATTGAAAACCCAAGACCGCTACATCCGCTTCGCCTTCCTCACGGGCGTGTCCAAGTTCAGCCACTTGAGCATCTTCAGCGACTTGAACAATCTACAAGACATTACCTTGGATGAACGCTATGCCGACATTTGCGGCATATCCGAAGAGGAACTGCACCTCTATTTCGATGATTCCATTAAAGCCCTTGCCGAAAGAAGGAATCTCACCTACGAAGAGGCTTGCGACAAACTAAAGGAAACTTACAACGGCTACCATTTCGCGCCCGGGTCGGTGGGGATGTACAATCCGTTCAGCCTGCTGAACTGCATGAGCGCCGGTAGATTGGATAACTATTGGTTTCAGACGGGCACTCCTACCTTCCTCGTGAAGATGCTGCGCAAAAAAGACTACGACCTGATGCACTTGCAACTCGACCTCGTGCCGGCAAGGGCGCTCAGTGAGGTGGACTCCATGAGTTCCTCGGCCATCCCCTTGCTTTACCAAACCGGCTACCTTACCATCAAAGGCTACGACGAGCTGTTCAACAGCTACCGTCTCGGCTTCCCCAACCGCGAAGTGGAGGAAGGTTTCATGCAGTCGTTGCTTCCCATGTACACGAACGGCAACCAAATAAGCGGCG
>JAJPYW010000166.1 GCA_021204715.1 Prevotellaceae bacterium | reverse complement strand
CATAAACTAAAATCCGTTCTTTCTTTCCCATCGCCCTGTTCAGGCGTTCCACGGCACGGTCCATGTCCTTCATGAGGAAAGGGTCGTGCAAGTCGGCGAGCTGCGGACGGAAAAAACGCTTGGCCGCGTCGGCCGTGGTTATTCCCCGCTCCACGAGCAGCTGGCCCAGAACGGGACTAATCCCTAATTCCCGGGCCATTCGCCGGCTTGTCTCTGCCTGTTCGGATGTGATGGGTACATAATTCCATTTGTAAGTCATTTTATATTGTTTTTTCTTTTTCTTGTCTCACGGCGTCGAAGGAAGCGGGGTTCCCGCCGCTTGCGGCCACTATTCCTTTTGCCAAGGCGTAAAGGTAGGAAAAATCCCGCGATATATAGATTTATTCTAAAGTAAATATTCTTAAAACACGAAGGAAAGCAAAAAGATGCCGCTTAAAGGGCTTCTTTTTCGGTATTTCACTTTTTTATCGTAGCTTTGCAAAACCATTGGAACAAGAACAAGTAAAGCAACCGCCATGAAAAAGAGCCTGATTGTATTATCAACCCTGCTGGCTTGCAGCCTTGTGGCCTGCAAGTCGGGTAAAAACAAAGAAGCATATATGGGAAACGAGACGAAACTCAAGATCGAGACGAACATGGGCAACATTGTCGTAAAGCTCTATGACGAGACGCCGCTGCACCGCGACAACTTCATCAAGTTGGCCAAAGAAGGCACCTACGAAGGAACGCTGTTCCACCGTGTCATCCAAGACTTCATGATTCAAGCCGGCGACCCCGACTCCAAGAACGCCGATAAAGGGCAGCTGTTGGGAGAGGGCGATGTGGGCTACACCATACCCGCCGAGTTCGTCTACCCCAAGTATTTCCACAAGCGGGGCGCGTTGGCCGCCGCCCGTCAAGGCGACAATGTGAACCCCGAGAAGGCCTCTTCGGGATGCCAGTTCTACATCGTCACGGGGAAGGTGTACAACGACTCCACCTTGATGAACATGGAGCAACAGATGAACCAGCAGCAGTTGGTCAACACCTTCTACGCCTTGGCCGGAGAACACAAAGAAGAGATTGACAAGATGCGGCAAGCCGGCGACCAAGAAGGGCTGATGAACCTGCAGGACACCTTGATTGCACAAGCACAGGCGCGGGTGGCCGAAGAGCCGGCGTTCCACTTCACGCCCGAGCAGATAGAGGCCTACACCACCGTGGGCGGCACGCCCCATTTGGACGGCGCCTACACCGTGTTCGGCGAGGTGATCGACGGCATGGACGTGGTAGACAAGATACAAAAGGTGAAGACCGGCCGGAACGACCGGCCCGAGAAAGATGTAAGAATCAAGCGCGTGAAAGTATTGGAGTAAAGGGGCGATGCGCGTCGACAAGTGTACCTTGGACAACGGCCTGCGTGTGGTGCACCACGAGGACAAGAGCACGCAGATGGTGGCGCTCGACGTGCTCTACGACGTGGGCGCGCGAGATGAAAGCCCCTCGCACACCGGCTTCGCCCACCTGTTCGAACACCTCATGTTCGGCGGCTCCCTGCACATCCCCGATTACGACACACCCTTGCAACGGGCCGGCGGCGAGAACAACGCGTGGACCAACAACGACGTGACCAACTACTACCTGACGCTCCCGCGGGGCAACGTGGAGACAGGCTTCTGGTTGGAATCAGACCGCATGCTCTCCTTGGACTTCAACGCCGAAAGTATGGAAGTGCAGCGCGGCGTGGTCATGGAAGAGTTCAAGCAACGCTGCCTGAACCAGCCCTACGGCGATTCGGGGCACCTCATCCGTGCGTTGGCCTACAAAGTACACCCCTACCGCTGGCCGGCCATCGGCATGTCGTTGGAGCACATCGGCGCGGCCACCTTGGAAGAGGTGCAAGCCTTCTTCTTCCGCCACTACGCGCCCAACAACGCCGTGCTGTCCGTAACGGGCAACATTTCGTGGAGAAAGACTTTGCGGTTGGCCAAGAAATGGTTCGGCCCCATTCCACGCAGGGAAGTCCCCGCAAGGCAATTGCCCGTGGAGCCCCGGCAGGAAGAGCCTCGAAGGTTGGTCGTGGAAAGGAACGTGCCGCTCGACGCCCTCTACATGGCCTTCCATGTGTGCGGGCGGGCCGACGAAGGCTATTATGCCGTCGACATCCTTTCAGACATCCTTAGCAACGGACGCTCCAGCCGTTTTGCCCGGCGCTTGGTGCAGGAGCGCAAAGTCTTCTCGAGCATAGATGCCTATATAAGCGGTTCGCGCGACGCCGGGCTGCTTCTCATCGAAGGCAAGCCGGCAAGGGGCATCTCGCTTGAGAAGGCCGAAAGCGCGGTGTGGCAAGAATTGGAAGAGCTGTGCCGCGTGCCCGTAGGGACGGAGGAGTTGGAGAAGGTAAAGAACAAGTTTGAATCCACCCAGCTCTTCGGCAACATCAACTACCTGAACGTAGCCACCAACTTGGCTTGGTTCGAGCTCATAGGCGCGGCCGAGGATATAGACAAGGAAGTGGCGCGCTACCGCAGCGTCACCCAAGAGCGGCTGCAACTCATGGCCGGGCAAGTGTTCCGCAGGGAGAACTGCTCCACGCTCTATTATAAAAGCAAGCCCTCGAGCCCATCGCTTCCCACATAAAAGCTGTTATCAGCCCATTTCACCGTAACTTTCCAACTATGATGCAGTAGTGCTTGGCAACATTTGCTGAAGCGCTTGAACAGTTTTTACCGAAGCACTTCGGCTAATTGAATCGATTGTTATTCTTATATTCTAACGACAGTATTGATTGATTTCTATCGAAGCGCTTCGATTATATGTTATTTCATTGTTATATCTTTGCATAAAGAT
>JAJPYW010000147.1 GCA_021204715.1 Prevotellaceae bacterium | reverse complement strand
AGACCAACCGCACTGTCGCCATTCCTTCGGCTTTCACGGAGTGCGCGGATCACGGCCGCTTCGACAACTTCGCCATTGCGGGGGGCTTGACGATGGGGGAACACAGGGGTGACTTCTCCTTCGACGACACCGACCCGTACAAGATTATCGAAGGGGCTTCTTACTCGCTCGCCGTGACCTACGACGCAAAGCTTGACGCCTACCTTGACAGCGTCATCACGCTTATCGCCGCCGCGCAGGAGCCCGACGGATACCTCACCACTTGCGTGACCAACAAGTGCTACCGCTTGTCGGGCTGGTGGGGAACGAGCCGCTGGGAGAAGATCAACAGCCACGAGCTTTACAACAGCGGCCACCTGTACGAGGCTGCCGTGGCCCACTACCGCGCCACGGGCAAGCGCACGCTGCTCGACGTAGCCATCAAAAACGCCGACTTGGTGTGCCAAGTGTTCGGCCCCGAAGAGGGGCAGAAGCATGTACCTTCGGGACATCCCATTGTGGAGATGGCACTTGCCAAGTTGTACAAGGTGACGGGCGACGAGAAGTATCTTGCCATGGCCAAGTACTTTGTGGAGGAGACCGGACGGGGCACCGACGGGCACAAGCTGAGCGAGTACAGCCAAGACCACAAGCCCATCTTGCAGCAGACGGAAATCGTGGGGCACGCCGTGCGCGCGGGCTATCTCTACTCGGGCGTGGCCGATGTAGCCGCCTTGACGCAGGACACGGCCTACTTCCACGCCTTGACGCGTATATGGGACAACATGGCGGGGCGCAAGCTCTACATTACGGGCGGCATAGGCTCGCGCGCCCAAGGCGAGGGCTTCGGCCCCGATTACGAGCTGAACAACCACACGGCTTATTGCGAGACGTGCGCGGCCATTGCGAATGTCTACTGGAACTACCGCATGTTCCTTGCCACGGGCCAGGCGAAGTATGCCGACGTGTTGGAACGGGCGCTCTACAACGGCGTTATATCGGGTGTCTCCTTAAGCGGTGACAAGTTCTTTTACGACAATCCTTTGGAGTCGATGGGACAGCACGAACGCCAGCCTTGGTTCGGCTGCGCCTGCTGCCCGGGCAACATCACGCGCTTCATGGCCTCTGTATCCAATTATATGTATGCCACACAGGGCGACGATGTCTACGTGAACCTTTATATACAGGGCAGCGCCGACATAGAGACGGCAAGCGGCCCTCTGGTCTTGCGGCAAACCACCGACTATCCTTGGGACGGTGTCATACGCATCGAAGTGGAGCCTGAAATGGAGCGGACGTTCGCGTTGCGCCTGCGCATACCGGGCTGGACGAAGGACTACCCCGTATCCACCGATCTCTATTCCTTTACCGACGAGGCGCTGCCTTATACCCTCACGGTAAACGGCAAGCGGGCGCAGGCACAGCCGGGCGACGGCTACGCTACCTTGAAGCGCGCGTGGAAGAGCGGCGACGTGGTGGAGCTGACACTGCCCATGCCGGTGCGCCGCATACGCGCCTTGGAGAACGTGGAGGACGACCGCGGCAAGTTGGCCATAGAGCGCGGCCCCATGGTGTATTGCTTGGAAGGAATGGACCAACCGGACGGCACCGTGTTCAACAAGTTCATCCCCGACGGCACGGCTTTCGACACCGACTTCCGTGCCGACTTGCTTGGCGGCGTGGTGGTGCTGAGCGGCACCGCAGGTGAGATTGAACAAGACGGCAGCGTAACGCAAGTGCCCTTCACCGCCGTTCCTTACGCTACTTGGAACAACCGCGGCCCGGGCGAGATGGCCGTGTGGATACCTGTAACAGCCGATGTGGCGCGTCCCACGCCTGAACCCACCATTGCAAGTCTTGCCCGTACCTTCATGATACAGGCTCCCATTCAGAAGGACGCGCCCGCGTCGGCTTCCGTCGAGACCGAGGCCGACGGCGTGAACGACCAGTGGGAACCCAAGAGCTCGGCCGACATCTCCAAACCTTACCACTACTGGTGGCTCAAGACGGGCACGTCCGAATCGCTGGCCTACGCCTTCGACAAGCCCTATAATGTGTCGGGTGTGGAGGTCTACTGGTTGGAGTTCGACCATTACGACATCAGCTACCGGGTGCCTTCGGCTTGGAAGCTCTATTACCAAGCGGAAGGAGGGTGGAAGGAAGTGGAGGCGCTGACTCCTTACGGAACGGAGAAGGATCGCTATAACCGCGTGGACTTCACGCCTGTTGTCACCCCCGGCTTGATGATTGTGGCCGATTTACAAGAGGGTATGTCGGGCGGCATCATCGAGTGGAAGGTCATACCGGCAGATGAATAATGTAAGTGAAGCCATGAGAAGGTGTTTGATGATAGGCGCGCTGTTGGTGGCTTGGCTGTCGGCATGGGCCCAGGTGCAACTGCCGGCGGGCAAGGAGATATACATTCCCAAGCGGTGGCGGGGCATGGACTTGCAGGATCCCGAAAGCGAGTGGAGCTATCACCGCATGGCTTGCACGGAGAACATCGCTATCTTTTGGCAGAAGGGCTTCGGCGACGACCTCTCCAATCCGCCTGCGTTGGAAGGGCATCCCATGCAGGTGGACTTGCCCAACTTAATGGAGAAGTTGGAGCACTTTTATGTGTTCTACCGTGACACGTTGAAGTTCGTGAAGCCCGGCTCGAAGTCGGAGCGTTACCGCATGATGGTGATGCTGAACTACTCTTTGGAAGGCACGGCCTACGGGGGCGATTACGATGGCGTGGTGGGCGCGCTTTGGGTGGCGCCTAACCGCATACAAGACGAGCGGCTGAACTGCATGGCGCACGAGCTTGGACACTCTTTCCAAATGCAGATGATGGCCGATGGCGACTGTACGTCCTTGGGCGACGGCTGCAGCTTCTTGGAGATGGTATCGCAATGGATGCTGTGGCAGGTGAACCCGTTGTGGGTGGAGGACGAAGAGTTCCACTGGGAGGCTTTCACCCGGTTGGCACACAAGGCGTTCTTGCACTTGGACAACATCTACAACTCGCCTTACGTGTTGGAGTATTGGAGCATGAAGCACGGGGTGGAGTTCATCGGCGAGCTGATGCGCCAAGGCTTGAAAGGCGAGGACGCGGCGATGACTTACATGCGCTTGAAGGGCTTGTCGGTAGAGGCCTTCTCAGACGAGATGTTCGACGCATACCGCCATTTCGTGGACTGGGACTTGGAGCGTGTGTGGCAGCCGATGCGTCCTTACGCCAACCGATGGGAAGCCCCTTCGTTTGTGGACGCGGGCGGTGGCTGGCAAAGGATAGCCGCCGGTAATTGCCCCGAGAACTATGGCTTCAATGTGGTGTCGCTGCCTCTACCCAAGCCGGGAGAAACGGTGGAAGTGTCGTTCCGTGGAGAGGCCGGCATGGAGGGCTATGTCTCTTTGCAGCCTGAAGAAGCGGGCTGGCGCTACGGCTTGGTGGCGGTGACCGAAGAGGGAAAGCCCGTGTATGGCGAGGCGGCTTCTGCCGCGGAAGGCACGGTGCGTTACACGGCCACGGACGCCTTGCCCGCCTGCTTGTGGTTGGTGGTGATGGGCGCGCCCCAAGTGTATCATGCCGACGCTTTCGCCATGCTCCCCGAAGTATCCGCACCGGCTCCCGACGGGGAATGGGGCACCGTCGGCCCGCCCGAAGAGACGCCCGAAGCGGAACTGCCCGACATGGAGCGTAGGCCCGACGCACAGTGGCCCTACAGTATCAAGGTGACGGTTCATAACACATCTGAATAAAGTGTAAGACAGCGGCTGTGTCAAAAGACACAGCCCCCTTCGGGGACCTTGCTTGACCACCCCTCCAAACCTCCCCTAATAGGGGAGGCTTGGTCGGCCTACGGCCTCCGAAGTGCCTTTTTCTCGATATTATTCAAGTTTTGACACACCGTCATTTTACCGTCTGCCGTGTAGGCGCCGTATGTTTGCCGCGCCCGCTCTATATGATGTATTGCGAGCTGATGGACTCGTTGTTGACCACGCGCCTGATGGTTTCGGCGAACATGTCGGCGATGCTGAGCTGCTTTACCTTGGCGCACTTCTTGGTGTAGGGAATGCTGTCGGTAAAGACCATCTCGACCAAGGCCGACTCCTGCACGCGGAACGAGGCGGGGTCGGACATGACGCAGTGGCTGGCGATGCCGCGCACCGACTTGGCACCCGCTTCGAGCATGACATTGGCCGCTTTGGTCATGGTGCCGGCGGTGTCTACAATGTCGTCGACAAGCACCACGTTCTTGCCTTGTACGTCGCCGATAATCTGTATGGAAGCTACCACGTTGGCCTTCTCGCGTGTCTTGTTGCACAGCACCAAGGGCACGCCCAAGTACTTGGAGAATGTGTTGGCGCGCTTGGAACCGCCCACATCGGGCGCGGCGATAACCAAGTTGTCCAAGTGCAAGGACTCGATGTAAGGCAGGAACACGGCCGAGGCGTACAAGTGGTCTACCGGGATATTGAAGAAGCCTTGTATCTGGTCGGCGTGCAGGTCCATGGTGATTAAACGGTTGATGCCGGCTACCGAGAGCAAGTCGGCCACCAACTTGGCGCCTATGGAGACACGCGGCTTGTCTTTCCTGTCTTGACGCGCCCATCCGAAGTAAGGCACCACGGCGATGATGTTCTTGGCCGAGGCGCGCTTGGCGGCGTCGACCATGAGCAACAACTCCATCAAGTTGTCCGAGTTGGGAAAGGTGGATTGTACCAAGAATACGTTGGCACCGCGTATGGACTCTTCGTAGGATACGGCGAACTCGCCGTCGGCGAAGTGGGTGATGTTCATTTGTCCGAGTGGACAACCAAGGTGTGCGCAGATCTTCTCTGCAAGGTATTTTGAATTGGTCCCCGAAAATACCATAAAGGGTGCATTTCCGTTCATTATAGCGTATCTATTACCTCTTGTTAATTTCTTGCAAAGGTAAGGAATTCCACTTACATTAGGCAAGAGATATGGTGGAAAATCTTTTTCATTACGGGATTTATTTGTAGTTTTGCCTATATGAAACGGGCTTCATACATATATGCTTTGGCCGTAACGCTGTGCATGGTGTGCATGGCCGCCGCGGGCTGTTCGGGCGGGGTGTCCACCGCAGGGACTTTCCGGGTGGATTCGTTGAACGCAGTCTCTTACAATGCCCGTTACAAGGAGTTGGAGCGTTCCACATCGGCCGCCGCCACCGCTTACAAGGCGGCGGGCCTTTACCGTTATGGCAAGGCCGAGGCGTGCGACAACCTTGGTTTTTGTGCTTTCATGCGCATGGACTTCCTCGAGGCCGAGCGCCTGCACCGTGAAGTGTACAGCCTGACCAAGAACGAGCTGGAACTGCTTGTGGCCGACATCGGGATGATGCGCGTGTGCCAGCGCATGGCGCGCAACAAGGAGTTCTACGACTACCGCAACAGCGCCTTGCGCCGCATGAAACGCATCGACGAGGAGAGCGACCTCTTTACCGACCGGCACGGACGCACGCGCTTGGCCTACGCCCGTTCGGAATTCCACTTGGTGTCGACCGTTTACCATTACTACCTGCAACAGCGCGCCGAGGCGATAGATGCTTTCCGGCTCTTGGAGGAGGACGTCTCGCTCACGGCCGACCGCGGCCAGTGGTTGCAATACCATTACTTGAAGGGTGCCGCCTCGCTTGGCGACGGCGAGACACCCGACGAGCGGCGTCTGCAGGCGTTCGACGAGTTGTATTTTGTGTGGCGGAACGCTTCCAAGCAAGGCGATACCTATTTTATAGGCAATGGCCTGCAGGGGTTGGCGGGCATGATGGCTTTCCCCGAAGGGTATGCCTTCTTCCTTTCGCGCCGCGGGCATCTGCTCTCCCAGCTTGGCTTGCCGGTGGACACGTTGCTTCCCTTGCGGTTGGGCGAGGAGGCGTTGGCGCTGTTCAGGCAATATGACGACCCTTACCAAGTGGCCGGCGCTTATACTTGCATCGGTAAATACTTGAACGCGCACGGACACTACAGTGAGGCGCTCGACACGTTGGACCGCGCCATAGCATCGGTGGCGGGGAACGAGGCTTCCGTCCCCGAGTGTGTGTCGCGCATACATGAGCAGATGAGCGTGGCGTATGCCGGCTTGGGGATGAAGGAGGCTTCGGACATCAACCGCAACGTCTACTTGGACATCTTGGACGAGACACGGCAGGACCGTGAATGGGAAAGCCGCTATGCGGCGTTGCAGGACGAGGAACGGCAACTCAACTTGTTGTTGGTGGCCACGGGCGTGGCGGTCGTGGCGGTGTGTCTCTTCTTTTGGTTCTTCAACCGGCGCTCCCGCACGCGCAACCGCCTGCATCTGCACCGCTTGCGGCTCATGTTGGACATTTGCCAAAAGATAACCGCTTCCATTCCGCCCGACGCGGTGAATACCGAAGAGATAGAGGCTTCCTTACTGGCCGCTACACGCGGCGGGTTGGAGGCGTTGTTCGGCGTGGAGGGCACCGTCATCAAGGAGGGACGGCTCTCGGTGCCGCGCGCCTTGGACAAGGACGAGGAGGCGATGGCGCGGTTGCTGAACGCTTACATCCAGTGGGCGTTGGAGAACGGTACGACTGCCATCTCGCTTGGCGACGAGCGCCGCCGCTTGGAGAAGCGGCGCTATGTACATGAACTGCACATCGCCGGCGACAAGCGGCAGAACTTGGTAAAGCGGGCTTGCATCGCCATTGTGGAGGGCATCCATCCTTATATAGACCGCATTGCCGGCGAAGTGGGCAAGCTCACCAAAGGCGGGGAACTTTGCCCTGTCGAAGTGCGGCGGGAGCGTTACCAGTACATGGAAGAGTTGGTTACCGCCATCAATGAATACAACGACATCCTCTCCTTGTGGGTGAAGATGCGGCAGGGCACGCCGGGCTTGCAGATAGAGACCTTCGGCTTGGAGGAACTCTTCGACTTGCTGCGCAAGGGAGGCCGCGCCTTCGAGTTGAAAGGTTTGTCGTTCACCGTGGAGCCTACAAGCCTTTGGGTAAAGGCGGACAAGGCGCTGACTCTTTTCATGATCAATACGTTGGCCGAGAATGCCCGCAAGTACACCGACGCGGGCGGCGGTGTCAAGGTGTCGGCTTTCCAAAAGGAAGACTATGTGGAGTTGTCCGTCACCGATACCGGCTATGGTCTCTCCAAGGCGGATGTGGCCCGCATCGTTGGAGAGAAGGTGTACGACTCCAAAGCCATCGGCATGGACGACGAGGCGCGCCGCGAGTCCTTGCGGCAGCGCAAGGGCAGCGGCTTCGGGCTGATGAACTGCCGGGGCATCATCGAGAAGTACCGCAAGGCAGGCGACCTTTTCAAGGTGTGTCTCTTCGGTGTGGAGAGCACGCCGGGCAAGGGCAGCCGTTTCTTCTTCCGCCTTCCGGCGGGTGTGCGCAAGCCATTGTCCGTGTTGTTGTTGCTCCTGCTGCCCGCCCTCTTAGCCGGTTGCGGCAATCGTGACGGCGCGGTGCGGGAAACGGATGCTGCACGGGAAGTGTCGGCATCGCAGGATACAGCCGTGTCGCAGGAAACAGTCGTGACCGATGGTACTGACGCCGCGGCTGATTCCGCCGCCACGGCATGGCGGCAGGTCTATGATGCCTTGTTGGATCAAGCTTCGGATTACGCCAACGGCGCTTATTATAGCAATGTGGACAGGCAGTATGAACAGGCGTTGGCCTACATTGACTCCGCCATGGTTTGCCTGAACGACCATTACGCGCGTTACGCTTCTTTGCCGAGGCACTTCATGGCCTTGGAAGCGGAAGAAGAGCCGGCCGAGCTGGCTTGGTGGAACGAAGGCTTCGACTCGGATTACCACGTGATACTCGACATACGCAACGAGGCGGCGGTGGCTTTCTTGGCGTTGAAGCAGTGGAGCGCCTACGATTACAACAACCGGGCCTATACCGTCTTGTACAAGCTCTTGGGCGAGGACAGCTCTTTGGAGGCCTATTGCCGTGAATTGGAACGCTCCACCACCAACAAGACGGTGGGTATATGGCTCTTTGTGCTCTTGTTTTTGACGTTGGCCTGGGGTTATTACTTCCTCTATTTCCGCCGCCGGTTGGTTTACCGCTGGAATTTGGAGCAGGTGCTCGAAATCAACCGGCAAGTCTTCGCAGCTTCGGCCATGCCGCTACGCACCGTGGAGCAGACCGGTTTGGAGCAAGAGGAGGATGTATTGCAGGAGATTCCCCAGCGCATCGTCGACGAGGCTTTCGATGCGGTGAACGAGTTGTTGGGTGTGGACGGCTTGGGCCTTGCCGTGTATGGCGAGTCTACACACCACTTGACCTTCGCGTTCAACCCCAAGGAGGCGCCCGCCCAAAGGCGGCAGCTCTGCATGGAGACGGTGAGGCGCTGTTTCGACGAAGGCGTTTATTTGTCTCGGCAGGGCGTGCAGGCCATTCCTTTGGTGGTGGAAAAAGGAGGGCAGCACCGCAGGGTAGGCGTGCTTTGCTTGGAACGGCCGCCACAAGCCACGCGCGAGGCCGACCGCTTGTTGTTACAGTTGATTACCCGTTATATGGCCATCGTGGTATTCAACGCGGTGGTGAAGCTGGCCGCCAAGTACCGTGACATCGAGACCGCACAAGACGAGACACGCCGCGCTTCTTGGGAGGAGAGCCAGCTGCACGTGCAGAACATGGTGTTGGACAATTGCCTCTCCACCATCAAGCACGAAACCTCATACTATCCAAGCAAAATCAAACAATTGGTCGCCAAGCTGCGCGCCGCCCCCCTTACCGAGGCCGAAGAACGCGCGACCATCGCCGCTATCGGCGAACTCACGGCCTATTATAAAGGCATCTTCACCATCTTGAGCCGGCAGGCGTCCCGTCAGTTGGAGGAGGTTACATTCCGCCGCGGCACAATCTCGGCAAGGGAGCTCATGGAAGCGGCGGAGCGTTACTTCCGCAAGGCGGTAAAGGACAGGGCCGGCCTTATCCGCTTCCACACCGAGGCGGCGGATGCCTATGTGACGGGCGACCGCCACTTGTTGGCTTTCCTCTTGGAGAGCCTCATAGACGAGGCGCTCGCTTCTGCCTTGTCCGGCGACCTTGGCTTAACGTGTGCCCAAGAAGGCGCTTTCGTCAAGTTTACCTTCACCGACCGCCGGCGCGCATACGCGCAGGACGTGTTGAACCGGCTCTTCTTCCCCGACTTGCAGCGCATGATAGCCGGCAGCCACGGAGCGTTGCGAGGCACGGAGTACTTGGTGTGCAAGCAGATAGTGCGCGACCACGACGAATACGCCGGCCGGCGCGGATGCCGCGTCTATGCCGTCCCCGCTGAAGGCGGAGGATTCTCGGTATGCTTTACCTTGCCCGGCAAGGGCGTTTGACAGCAATGACAGCCAACCATGCTATATAAGATAACGAATGGAAGCAAAGAAATTTAAAGTCATCATCGTAGAAGATGTGAAATTGGAGTTGAAGGGTACCGAAGAGATATTCCGCTACGAGATACCCGAAGCCGAGGTCATCGGCACCGCCATGACCGAGCGGGAGTTCTGGCCTTTGATGGAGCGCGCCGTGCCCGACCTTGTCCTCTTGGACTTGGGATTGGGCGGTTCCACCACCATCGGCGTGGAGATATGCCGCAACGTCACCGCCCGCTATCCCGGCGTGCATGTATTGATATTCACCGGCGAGGTACTCAATGAGAAGCTGTGGGTAGAGGCGCTCGACGCCGGTGCCGACGGCATCATTCTGAAGACCGGCGAACTGCTCACCAAGACCGACGTGCAGGCCGTCATGGACGGCAAGAAGCTCGTCTTCAACTACCCCATATTGGAGCGTATCGTGGAGCGTTTCAAACGTTCCGTAATAGGCGAGGCAAGGCGGCAGGAGGCCGTCATCCGTTACGACATCGACGAGTACGACGAGCGCTTCCTGCGCCACTTGGCCTTGGGCTATACCAAGGAGATGATTGCCAACCTGAAAGGGATGCCTTTCGGCGTGAAGTCGCTCGAGAAGCGGCAGAACGACTTGGTGGGCCGGCTTTTCTCCCAAGGTGAACGCTTGGGCGTGAACGCCACCCGCTTGGTGGTGCGCGCCTTGGAGCTGCGCATCCTCGACATAGACCGGTTGGAGGCCGACGACGAGTAAAAGCGGCACGCCATGAAAACCAAGCGCTTCACCCTTCATCCCGCCACCCTCTTCTGCCTGCTGACGTTGGCCGCGCTCTTCCTGTCGTGGATATGCGACAGCTACGGACTCTCCGTGCCCCATCCCCGCACGGGCCGTGAGATTGCCGTGCAGAGCCTGCTCGGCCCCGAAGGAATACGTTGGCTGTTGAGCCATGCGGTGGGCAACTTCACGGGCTTCACCCCGTGGGGAATGGGCGTGGTGGCCATTTGCTGCATCGGCATCGCGCGCCATTCCGGTTTCATGGAAGCCTGCCTGCGCAACGGACGCGCGCCGCGCCCGCAGCGTGTGCTGTGGGGTGTCATTGTGGCGGGATTGCTTTCCAACGTGGTGGGCGACGCCGGTTATGTACTGCTGCTACCCCTTGCCGCCCTGCTGTTCCAAGCGGCCGGCCTGCACCCGGCAGGCGGCCTGCTCACGGCCTACGTCTCGGTGGCGTGCGGCTATGGTGTCAACCTCTTCCTGACCACGCTCGACCCGCAGCTGTCCACTACCGCACGCGAGGCGGCCTATACTTGCGGCATATCTTTCGGGAAGGTGGGGCCTTTGTGCAACTACTATTTCCTTGCTTGCTCCCTCGTCTTGGCGGGCTTTATCATCTACCACATTACCCGCAGAAGGCTGTTGCCCCGCCTTGGCAAGTATGAAGGCGACACGGTTGTTGCCGCCGGCAAGCAACGCTCGCGCAAGGAGCGCCGCGCCCTGTTCACGGCAGTGGCGGTGGGTGTGTGCTATGCATCGCTTGTCCTGTTGGCCACTTTCTCGCCTTGGGGTATATTGAAGAGCGCGGGTGGCGGGCTCATCCACTCGCCCTTTATCGTGGGCGTGTCTTTCCTGCTCTCTATAGGCATCGGGCTCATGGGCATGGTTTACGGCTTCGCCTCGGGACGTTACCACAACGATACCGACGTGGCCGAGGGCTTCGCGCAGCCCGTGCGGTTGATAGGCACCTACCTTGTCATCGCCTTCTTCGCCGCCCAGCTGTCCGCTTGTCTCACTTATTCCCACTTGGGCGAGTATCTCGCGCTCACGGTGGCCGGTGGCTTGTCGGCACTGTTCCCCGACGGCTTGTGGGCATTGCCCCTGTTTGTGTTCACCGCCGCCGTTGTCAACCTCTTCCTGCCTTCGGCCACTGCCAAGTGGGGCTTTATGGCGTTCATCTTCGTGCCCTTGTTGGCACAGAAAAACATTGTCCCCGAAACGGTGCTCTGCGCATACCGCGTCGGGGACAGTGTAACCAATGTGCTTACGCCGCTCTTGCCCTACATGCCGTTGGTTCTATCCTACCTGTACCATTACGACCGCCGCGCGGGTTACGGCACGCTCTTGCGCCACACTTGGCGCTACGCGCTCGTCATTTTTCTCGCTTGGACGGCGTTGCTCGTGCTTTGGCACCTCTGCCGGTTACCCTTGGGACTGTAGGCTTGGCCGCTTGTCAGTTGGCGGCGTAATAATAGGTATCGGTCATGGCCGCCCTGCGTGCTGCCGCCACGCCTTGTGCGTCCAATGTCACGGTGAGTCCTTCACCGTCGGGCAACATCATTTGGGCGGTACCGTCGCCGTTCATCTGCAACAGTTCGGCGCTCACGCCGCCGGCCACCACGTTCCACGTGTTCAGCTCGCTGTCATAGAGCAGCTCCATGGAAGTGGACTCACCCTCTTTCGTAATGGAGTAGCCGTTTTCCAGCGTCTCCACGAAATAGTTCCCGTTCTCGCCCTTCACCTTCTTGACGTCGCCCACGCTGGCCATGGGGTTGCTTCCGCTCCAGAACTCGATGGAGTTGATCACCAAGATATCGGCTATATAGCTCACCTCGTAGACGGGGACAATGTACATGGCCACGAAAACTAATTCGTTGACAAACTTGCTGCCGACGCCTTCGTTCCATTCAATCAACCTGTGGTGCAGGCCGAAAGAGCCGATACATGAACTGCAAAGAAAAGCTCCGCACAGCATGACGGTAGCTGCCCATTTTAAATTGAATTTTCTCATGATGGTTATAGCTTTTGTTTATATGTCGATACAAAATTAGTAATAATTTTTAAAGAATAAGGCAAATAAGACACTATTTTTCACATCCATTCCTTTCACGCTTTGTCACCGGCCGGCGTGCTTTGCAGGTTGCCTTCCACAACCGTTTCAGGCGCTTCATCACCGGCGGGGCAAGCCGTCATCTTCCCGTGCAGCTTTCCGTATGCCTTGCACACCGTCTTTAGCCCGCACGCCGCGCACTGCGGCGCGCGCGCTTGGCACACATACCGTCCGTGCAGTATCAGCCAGTGGTGGGCAATGGAAATGTCAGCTTCAGCGATGTGCTTTACCAACGCCTTCTCCACACTGAGCGGGGTGGTGCAACGGGCGTTTACCAACCCCAAGCGGTGGCTCACGCGGAACACGTGCGTGTCCACCGCCATGGCCGCTTTGTGGAACACCACCGACTGCACCACATTGGCCGTTTTGCGCCCCACGCCGGGCAACTTCACGAGCGCTTCAAGGGTGTCGGGCACCTGGCCGTGATACGTATCCACCAACATGCGCGCCATCTCCACCAAGTGCTTGGCCTTGCTGTTGGGGTAGGAGATGCTGCGTATGTAGTCATATACCACATCGGGCGTGGCGGCGGCCAACGCTTCGGGCGTGGGAAAGTCGCGGAAGAGCGCGGGCGTGGTCATGTTCACCCGCTTGTCGGTGCATTGGGCCGAGAGCATCACCGCCACCAACAACTCGTAAGGGCTGTTGTAACGCAGTTCCGTCTCCGCTTGGGGGCGGTTCACCCGGAACCACTCGATAACTTTCTTGTAACGTTCCGCTGTATTCATCTCACTGTGTTCCTATGGTAACGGGGCGCCGCCTTTACATGGCGCCACGGCCGGCACGGCACGCTCCCGACAGGTAGAAAGGCCGTCAGGCACGGCGTCAATAAGCCGTTTGGAACTCCTTCAAGAAGCGCAGGTCGTTTTCAGAGAAGAGGCGCAAGTCGTTCACACGGTACTTCAAGTTGGTGATGCGCTCAATGCCCATGCCGATGGCGTAACCGCTGTACACCTTGCTGTCGATGCCGTTCAGCTCCAGCACATTCGGGTCTACCATGCCGCAGCCCAATATCTCCACCCAGCCGGTGCCCTTGCAGAAGGGGCAACCCTTGCCGCCGCAGATGTTGCAGCTGATGTCCATCTCGGCGCTCGGCTCCGTGAAGGGGAAGTAAGAGGGGCGCAGGCGTATCTTGGTGTCCTCGCCGAACATCTGCCGGGCGAAAACAAGCAGCACTTGCCGCAAGTCGGCGAAAGAGACTTGCTTGTCTACATAGAGCGCTTCCACTTGGTGGAAGAAAGCGTGCGCGCGGTAGCTGATGGCCTCGTTGCGGTACACCCGCCCCGGGCAGATGACGCGTATGGGAGGCTTGGTGGTCTCCATTACACGGCTCTGCACGCTCGAAGTGTGGGTGCGCAGTATGATGTTGTGCGACACGTTCTCGGCCCCCTCCTCGATGAAGAAGGTGTCCTGCATGTCGCGTGCCGGATGGTCCTCGGCGAAGTTCATCGAAGAGAACACATGCCAGTCGTCCTCCACCTCGGGGCCGTCGGCTATGTTGAAGCCCATGCGGGCGAAGATGTCCACAATCTCGTTCTTCACGATAGAGAGCGGGTGGCGTGTGCCCACGCCCACGGGATAGGGCGTGCGCGTAAGGTCCAACTCTTCAAGGCCGCTCTTGCGCTCCTTGAATTGCGCTTTCAAGGCGGCAATCTTCTCCTGCGCTTGTTCTTTGAGCTTGTTCAGCTCCATACCCACCGATTTCTTCGCCTCGGCGGGCACATTGCGGAAATCGGCCATCAATTCGTTGATGACGCCCTTCTTACCCAAGTACTTGATGCGCAGCGCTTCTATCTCCTCCGCGTTGCCGGCCTGCAATGCTTGTACCTCTTGCAACAACTGGTTGATTTTTGTCAGCATATCCATGTCCCTTTCGTTACCTTGACAAACAGTCCACTTTGGACCGCCTTTGCAAAGACGTTGCAAAGATACTGTTTTCTTCCGTCAATCGTTGCGTGTATGTTGAATATTTTGCCGCCAATGGGTTCGCCCCGCAGATTAAACCGATACATTTGCACGACCGAAGATCCATGCCCGCAACCCGAAGCCCGTTACAAACAACAACACCCGCAAGCCGGGGACGAACTGCGCCGTGTGACAAACCGCATACTGCTTGTAAACGGCTCGCAGGTGTTGCTGTTTGTGGCGGGCGTGGCGCGACTTTACTCTTTTAAGGCGTGCGTCGGGGCGTTGTGCTTGGTGGTACTCGTTGCCTTCGTGCCTTTTTTGGCTTTGGTGAAGTATCCGGCTTTCACGGAGTCCGTTCCTTGTATGCTGTGGAATGGAATCTATACACCTATAAACTCGAGTTCTTAGGTATTATAAACTCGAGTTTCTACATCTACAAACTCGAGTTTATACACCCTAAGGAAAGCATTGATGAGTTTGCAACGAATGTGATGATGAAGTTGTATCGACAGTATTGCTTGAGTTGAGTGGAAGCGCTTCGATTCGCCGAGTGGAAGCGCTTCGACTCATCCTCATGATAGTAATGATGAGGTTATAACGATAGTATTGATGAAGATCTATCGAAACGCTTCGATAGACTGCATGGAAACGCTTCGATAGACTGCATGGAAACGCTTCGATAAAAGCCCGGAAAGCGTGGCGGTGTTTATGGGAAAAGCTATTGTTCGCGCTTGTGGAAAGGGTATAAAAAAAGCGGGGATGTGTGCCCGAACACATCCCCGCCGTTTTTCTAACGGGTGCGCTACCTCAGCGCTTATTTCTTGAAGTAGCGGTTGTACAGACCTTCGAAACCTTTGCCGTGACGGGCTTCGTCCTTGGCCATTTCGTGAACGGTGTCGTGAATGGCGTCCAAGTTCAAAGCTTTGGCGCGGGTGGCGATGCGCTTCTTGTCCTCGCAAGCACCGGCTTCGGCACACATGCGCTTCTCCAAGTTGGTCTTGGTATCCCATACGCAGTCGCCCAA
>JAJPYW010000063.1 GCA_021204715.1 Prevotellaceae bacterium | reverse complement strand
GTGATGTAGGGGCCGAAACGTCCGTTCATGATTTCCAAGTCGGGTTCTTCGGCGAACTTCTTGAGGTGTTTCTTGGCCTCCGCCTCTTGCTTGGCGTGTATCAAGGAGACGGCCTCTTCCAAGGTGACGGCGAGCGGGTCCATGCCGGCGGGCAGCGATACATAAAGTTTGTCTACATGCACGTAGGGCCCGAAGCGTCCGGCACCGGCCATCACTTCCTTGCCTTCCCACTCGCCCACGGCGCGCGGCAGCTTGAACAAGTCCAACGCCTGCTCCAACGTGATGGTCTCGATGGACATGTCTTTCTTGAGCTGGGCGAAGCGGGGCTTCTCTTCATCGGTACTGCTGCCTATTTGGGCGACGGGACCGAAGCGGCCTATCTTGACGGAGACTTGCTTGCCCGTTCCCGGCTCTTTGCCCAACACGCGTTCGCCCGCCTTGTGCTCGCTTTTGGCGGCCAAGGTGCTCTCCACCACGGGGTGGAACTTCTGGTAGAAGTTGGATAGTATCGTTGTCCACTGCTTCTCTCCTTCGGCTATCTCGTCGAACTCCTTCTCGATGTTGGCCGTGAAGTTGTAATCCAAGATGCCGGGGAAGGAGGCTGTCAGGAAATCGTTGACCACCGTGCCTATGTCCGTAGGCAGCAGCTTGGACTTCTCGGCACCGGCCGTTTCGGTGCGGGTGGTGTCGGTGAACTTGTCTTGTTTGAGGGTAAGGAGGTTATAGGCGCGCTTCTCGCCCCGCTTCTCTCCTTTGACCACGTACTCGCGTTGCTGGATGGTGGAGATGGTGGGCGCGTAGGTAGACGGGCGGCCGATGCCCAACTCTTCCAACTTGCGCACCAAGCTGGCTTCGGTATAGCGGGGCGGATACTGGGTGAACCGCTGGGTGGCGGCAATCTCTTGGTAGGCAAGCGGCGTACCCTTTTTCATGGGGGGAAGCAACCGTGATTCCTCCTCTTGTTCGGGCTCTTCGTCGTGCGACTCCCGGTAGACACGCAGGAAACCGTCGAACTTCACCACTTCGCCCACCGCGGTGAACAGTTCCGGGTTGCCGCTGATAGAGATGGTCACTGTGGTCTTTTCCAATTCGGCGTCGGCCATCTGCGAGGCGATGGTGCGTTTCCATATCAACTCGTACAGCCGTTGTTCCTGCACGGTGCCCTCAATCTTCTCACGGTCCATGTAGGTGGGGCGGATGGCTTCGTGGGCCTCCTGCGCCCCTTTGGTCTTGGTGGTGAATTGGCGTGACTTGACGTAGCGGTCGCCCATCATGGCGGAAATGGCTTTTTTGCTGCTGCCGATGGCCAATGAAGACAGGTTCACCGAATCGGTACGCATGTAGGTGATGTTGCCCGACTCGTACAACCGCTGGGCCACCGCCATGGTCTGCGTTACGGTGAAGCCCAACTTGCGGGCGGCTTCTTGTTGCAGTGTCGAGGTGGTGAAGGGTGGGGCGGGACTTTTCTTGAGCGGGCGTTTGGTGATGTCGGTCACGGTGAAAGCGGCTCCTTTGCAATGCGTTAAGAACGCCTCGGCCTCGGCTTTGGTCTTGAAGCGGCGGGTTAACTCGGCTTTCAGTTCCGCCGGCTTGCCATCTTCGCCGGGCAGCAAGAAAGTGGCGGTCACACGGTAGGAGGATTCGGGCTTGAAGGCTTGTATCTCCCGCTCCCGCTCCACGATGAGGCGAAGGGCCACGGACTGAACGCGCCCTGCGGAGAGCGCCGGCTTCACCTTCCGCCACAATACGGGAGAGAGCTCGAAACCTACGATGCGGTCTAACACGCGGCGGGCTTGTTGCGCGTCTACCAAGTTGAGGTCGATGTCGCGCGGCTGTTCAATGGCCTGCATAATGGCGCTTTTGGTAATCTCGTGGAAGACGATGCGCTTGGTCTGCCCGGGCGTGAGATGCAACACCTCGTACAGGTGCCAGGCAATCGCTTCTCCCTCGCGGTCTTCATCGGACGCCAACCACACAGTCTCGGCGTTTCCCGCCTCGTTCTTCAAGTTCTCTACAAGTTGTTTCTTGTCTTTGGGTATTTCATACTGCGGTGTGAAGCCGTTCTCCACATCGATGCTGAACTTCTTTTTCTTCAAATCGCGTATATGACCGTAGCTGGAAAGTACTTTGTAGTCTTTCCCAAGGAACTTTTCGATGGTCTTGGCTTTTGCCGGAGACTCGACTATGACAAGGTTTTTCTGCATAAATGGCTGTTTTGACGATCCACTCGCTCAATTTGGCGGCAAAAGTAGGAAAAAAACATATTGCCCTTACCGCTTCCATGAAGAAATTAGCGAAAAAAAAGCAGGATGCGCTACACCGCACTGTCCAAGAAGCGCCGCAACCCCCGCTTGACAGAATCTAATCCGAAAGCGTCCACGTCTATTTCTTTTAAGGGAATGAAGAATAGTTCGGCCGCGTCGTCCATGGCCTGCAGGGTATCGGTGCCGCACACCGTGCAGCGGAAGAAGAGGTCGAGCGTGTGCACGTCGAAGCCGCTGTAGCGGTAGATGTTCGGCAGGGAGAACAGGTAACGGGCCTCGGTCACCGTCAGTCCGGTCTCCTCCTTGACCTCGCGCGCCACGCCCTCTTCGCCCGTCTCGGCCCTGTCGATGAAGCCGCCCGGCAAGTCCAAGGTGTCTTTGGCCGGGTTTTTGGCGCGCCGGCACACCAAAAGCTCTTTCTTGTCGTTCAATATGAACGCTACCGTGGCCGCGGCCGGGTTGAAGTAGTACACAAAGCCGCAATCCAAGCACTGTTTCGATTTCTCGTCGTGCACCTCAAAGCGGGCAGAGCCACATTCGGGGCAATAATTGAATTGGTGAAAAGGGTGTCGCATAGGCGGTATGTTTGTTTTGGACGGCGTTGGGCAGACGCATGGCAAGGACTGTCC
>JAJPYW010000078.1 GCA_021204715.1 Prevotellaceae bacterium | reverse complement strand
CCCTTCCGGAGTTCTACGCCATCTTGGCATTGGTAGCCGCGTTGATGGTATAACCCTCCGGCCGTGTACAACCGCCCCTTTTCCTGTGGGTACAGGAATCGTGCGGTGCGTATGTAAGACAAGATTTCTCAAGTATGGGGGAGACGAGTTCCCATGGGGAACGGGTTGCTCCAATAACCCGCTCCCAATGGACTCATCTCCTTTCTTGTGCCTGTATTTTCCACTTCCATGAAGGGGAAAAATCAAATATTTTCTTTAATAAAGTCTTTTTTTTAAAGGATTTTGTCTATTTTCGCAGTCTGTAACAGGCAGGCGGTTTATAGACGGCCGCCCGCGGCATGCGAAAGTATATAGGTATTATGACAGCAGAAGGATTGTTGACACCAGATTACATTTTCGAGTCAAGCTGGGAAGTATGCAATAAAGTAGGCGGAATATATACCGTTTTATCAACCCGGGCCAATACATTACAATCGAAATTCCGCGACCGGCTCTTCTTCATAGGACCCGATTTGTGGCAAGGAAAAGAAAATCCCCGTTTCACCGAATCCGACAACCTCTGTGTGGTGTGGAAACAGCACGCCATGCGTAAAGAGGGGCTCAAGATACGTGTGGGCCGTTGGAACATTCCCGGCGAGCCGATTGTGATATTGGTCGACTTCCAGCCGTTTTACGCATGGAAGAACGACATATACGGCGAGATGTGGAACCGTTACGGCGTGGATTCCCTGCATGCCTACGGCGACTATGACGAGTCGTGCATGTTCGCCTACGCCGCCGGCAAGGTGGTGGAAAGCTTCTACCGTTTCAACCTCACGCCCAAAGACAAGGTTGTGTTCCATGCCAACGAGTGGATGCTTGGCATGTCGGCCTTGTACCTGCAATACGCCGTGCCCGAAATCGCCACCATCTTCACCACGCACGCCACTTCCATAGGCCGTTCCATCGCAGGCAACGGCAAGCCACTGTACGATTACCTGTTCGCCTACAACGGCGACCAGATGTCGCGCGAGCTCAACATAGAGTCCAAGCACTCCATCGAGAAGCAGACCGCCCACCACGTAGACTGTTTCACCACCGTGAGCGAGATTACCAACACCGAGTGCCGCGAGCTGTTGGAAAAGCCGGCCGACGCGGTGTTGATGAACGGCTTCGAAAACAGCTTCGTGCCTGAAAAGGCCGACTTCATAGGCAAGCGCAAGCGTGCCCGCACCCTGTTGCTCAGGGTGGCAAGTTGCATTTTAGGCCATGAGTTGGACGACGACACACTCATCGTGGGCACCAGCGGACGCTACGAGTTCCGCAACAAAGGCATTGACGTATTCTTGGAATCGCTCAACCGCTTGAACCGCGACAAGCGCCTCGAGAAGAACGTGCTGGCCTTGGTCAGCGTGCCCGGTTGGGTGGGCGACCCGCGCGAAGACTTGTTGGAGCGGTTGAACAGCATGGACCACTTCGACACCCCCTTGGAGTGTCCCTACATCACCCACTGGCTGCACAACATGACGCACGACCAAGTACTCGACATGCTGAAATACTTGGGCATCAGCAACCGCCGTGAAGAGCGCGTGAAAGTAATCTTCATCCCCTGCTACCTTGACGGGCACGACGGCATCCTCAACGAACACTACTACAACATCATATTGGGCATGGACCTGAGCGTCTACCCCTCTTATTACGAGCCGTGGGGATATACCCCGCTTGAAAGCATCGCCTTCCGCGTGCCCACCATCACCACCGACTTGGCCGGCTTCGGCCTGTGGGCCAAGAGCCTGCCCGGATACAGCGGCATAGAGAGTGGGGTGGAGGTATTGCACCGTTCCGACTACAACTATTCCGAAGTGGCCGACGGCATCAAGGAGACCATCGTCAACTTCTCCGCCAAGCCCCTCAACGAGATACTGCAAATCCGTAAGTTAGCCGCCCGCACCGCCGAGAAAGCCTTGTGGAAGCACTTCATTAAATATTATTACGAGGCCTACGACATGGCCCTGCGCCACGTTATGCAGCGCCTCTTGAATTAAACAGCACATTAGTATTAATCAACAAAAGTTATACAACCATGAAGATTAAAGCAAGCAATGTAAACACCCCCAATTGGAGGGAGATTAATGTGAAGTCACACATTCCCGAAGCGCTCGAGAAACTCTCTGAACTCGCAAGGAACATCTGGTGGGCGTGGAACTACGAAGCCACCGAGCTGTTCCGCGACTTGGATCCCGTCATTTGGAAGCAGGTAGGAGAGAATCCCGTGCTCCTGTTGGAGCGCATGAGCTATGCCAAGCTCGAAACCCTTGCCAAAGACCCCGTGATTCTGCGCCGTATGGAGCATGTGTACTCCAAGTTCCGTGTCTACATGAGCACCACGCCCGACAAGACACGCCCCTCCATTGCCTATTTCAGCATGGAATACGGCTTGAACCACGTACTCAAAATATATTCAGGCGGCTTGGGCATCCTTGCCGGCGACTACTTGAAAGAGGCCTCCGACAGCAATGTCGACCTTTGCGCCGTAGGATTCCTGTACCGTTACGGCTACTTCACCCAGTCTCTCTCCATGGACGGCCAGCAAGTGGCCAACTACGAAGCGCAGAACTTCGGCAACCTGCCCATTGACCGCGTGCTCGACAAGAACGGCGAGCAGATGATCGTCGACGTGCCCTATCTGAACTATTTTGTACACGCCTTCGTATGGCGCGTCAACGTGGGCCGCGTATCCCTGTACCTACTCGACACCGACAACGAGATGAACAGCGAGTTCGACCGCCGCATCACCCACCAGCTCTATGGCGGCGACTGGGAGAACCGCTTGAAACAAGAGATACTCTTGGGCATCGGCGGCATCCTCACGCTGAAGAAACTCGGCATCAAGAAAGACGTGTACCACTGCAACGAAGGACACGCCG
>JAJPYW010000273.1 GCA_021204715.1 Prevotellaceae bacterium | reverse complement strand
AGTCGGTCTCGGTGGTGATTTTAAGCGGCATGAGGTTCAACACCACGATGCGCAACGGACGGATGTCCTGCCGGGTGGCGCGGGAATTGTCTATCACGAAGATATTCTCTTTCTTCAACGCTTCTATGGCAGGCAGTTTATCGGGTAAGTTTAAAGGCATGTACTGTTCCGGTTTAAATGGTTGTATTCAGTAGTTCTAAGGGTGTAAAGGTAGGCAAAAAAACGGTGCTGTTATTTTTTCGCAAAAGATTTTTGGACTTTTAGGCGGTTATAGAGAATATTTCACTACCTTTGCATAAATTTTATGCCCGGCGCAGGATGCGGGGGCAAACTTTTGCTATTATTAATTCGGGGACGGCAACGCTTGTTGCCTTAGCCTAAACACTTAATCTTATGAAAAATCTACTCCGTAAAGGGCTGGTTTTGAAAAATCAAATCCAACATGGGATGGGAACACTGCCCGTAGGCATCGCAATTGTACTGTGTGCGGCCTCTTGTGTCAACCAAGTAGGGAACGAGCCTGCATCAAGCACTTCGACAGGCAACATTCCCATTACTTTCACCTCCACCATTAAAAAAGCAGTTACCAAAGTGGCCGACGGCGCCTTCGAGAGCGGCGACCGTGCCGGCTTGTTTGCCGTAATCCCGCCCGACAAGTTGGGCGACGCGCGCTACATCGACAACCTGTGCCTAAGTTACGGTTCGGGCAACACGCTCCATCCCGACAAAGAGGTGTTCTATCCCGAAGACAACGGGACACTCGATTTCTATGCCTATTACCCCTACAAGACGGCCGGCTTGGAGAAGGGCGGCTCGTCGATGGACGTCTCCGTCTTTGCCGACCAAAGCGGCGACGCCGACTACGAAGGTTCCGACTTCCTGTTAGCCAGCACCACCGGTGTGGAGAGCAGTGCCGAGCCCGTACCGCTCACCTTCGAGCACCGCTTGGCCAAGATTAACTTCTCGCTGCTGCCCCAAGAAGGGGCGGAAGCGGAAGGCATCGTGGCGTCCAACCCCGTCCTGATTCTCACCGGACTGAAGGCCGAGGCAAGCCTTGACTTCCACACCGACGCCTTCACTTACGGGGAGAACGAGACGGACATCATTCCACACGGCACTTGGGCGGAAGACTCCCAAGGCTACGTCAGCGGCAAGTCCTGCATCGTCATTCCCCAAGAATTGGAAGATGGCATGGAAGTGATGTTGGAGTGGAACGGAAGGCAGTACGCCTGCCCCGTCGAGCTGGCGAAGATAGAGAGCGATACGGAAATCACGATCCATATCAAAGCCATCGAGTCGGAAGAAGAAGCCCTTGCAGGCATCGTGGGCAGCATCAAGGTGTGGGGCGCCTCCGAAACGCTCGACACAGAAAGCCAAAACAGTTTGGAGAGCGTCTGCGTCACCGCGCTCTCTTTCGAGACGTCGAACATCTACCACATTTACCACCTTGGCAAAACGGTGGCCGAAGTGTGCAAGGAGTACCTCTACGACGAGACGGGGAGCAACCCCATAGACGCGCGGGCCATTGTGCTCTATCCGGTGAGCGGCGAGCAGGCCGACTTGAGCCGGGGCGCCGTGCTGCAGCTCTTGGACACACCGGGAGCGGTACACGGCGGCACCGTGAGCTGGAACACAGCCGACAACACCTTTACCTATACACCCGGTACATCCCTGCCCGTGGAGCACTTCTATATCGACGCCGACGGCACCCCCACCCTCACCAAGCCGGAAACGCCCATGAAGGTGAGCGTGAGCAGTTACCTGCTAAGAGACAACAGAAGCGAATTGCATACCTACCCCGTCGTCAAGGTGGGCACGCAGTACTGGATGCGCGAGAACCTCAGCGCCACCTGCTACAACGATGGAGAAGAGATTCCCCTACAGACGGCGTTGGGACAAGGCGCCGGCTACTATCAATTGCAAAGCGACGAATCAATTCACCTCTACAACGGCGAGGCCATACTCACGGGGAAGTTGGCCCCGCACGGATGGCGGGTGCCCGACGAGAACGACTGGGCCCTGTTGAAGACCTACGTGCATAACGACGCTTCCAAGATAAAAGGAGGCGAATGGTACTCCATGGACAACGAACCGTCCCCCGTCACCGGCGAGACCGGCCTCGACATCACGCCCGACGGCATGTTCTCTCCCACACAAGGCTACGTGAACTACACACACTGCGCCGTCTTGTGGACGGCGGAAAAAAGCGGACAGGTGTTGGGCGAGCACTCCATTTACCTGAATTACGACAGCGATGAAATAGCCATACAAGTCAACAAAGTAAACGACACCTACATCGCCGCCTCCCTGCGCTGCATCAAAGAGTGAGCCGGCGGGGGCGCATACAAACAATTAAATTCAAGTAAAATTGTACAAGCCGGCTACTTTGTCATTTCTTTTTCCTACTTTTGCCAATTAAGCGGTTTTTCGGGCCGCGAAAGCACAGACAAGAGACAGAAATGAAAGTAACAGACTTGATAACCCACAGCGGGAAAACGGCGTTTGCCTACGAGTTGTTGCCGCCCCTGAAAGGCACCGGCATAGAGAAGCTCTACGAAACCGTCGAAGCCCTGCAGGAATTTCAGCCCCAATACATCAACATTACCTCGCACCGCAGCGAGTACGTGTACAAGGAGCTTGCCGGCGGCTTGTTCCAGAAGAACCGTGTCTACCGCCGTCCCGGCACGGTGGCTGTGGCGGCTGCCATACACAACAAGTACAACGTCACCATGGTGCCCCACATACTTTGCAGCGGCAACACGCCGGAAGAGATAGAATACACCCTGCTCGACCTGCAGTTCTTGGGCATCACCGACCTGCTTGTACTGCGCGGCGACAAGGCCAAGCACGAAGCCCGCTTCACCCCCGAAGCAGGCGGATACAGCCACGCCATCGAGTTGCAAGCCCAAATCAACGACTTCAACCGGGGCATCTTCATAGACGGCTCGCCCA
>JAJPYW010000244.1 GCA_021204715.1 Prevotellaceae bacterium | reverse complement strand
TCTTCTTCATGAAGAGGTAGGCAATGGGCGAGGCGATGAACAGCGACGACATGGTGCCGATAATCACACCCAATATCATGGCGAAGGCGAAGCTGCGGATGGAATCGCCGCCCAAGATGAAGATGCACAGCAACACAATCAACGTACTTACCGAGGTGTTGATGGTACGGGCCAACGTGGTGTTCAGAGACTCGTTGAACAGTTGCAGGCGCGGACGCTTGGGATACAGGTGGAAGAACTCGCGCACACGGTCGAAGATGACCACCTTGTCGTTGATGGAGTAACCAATGGCCGTCAAGATGGCGCCGATGAACGTCTGGTCTATCTCGAGCGAGAAGGGCAGCACGCCCCAGAAGATGGAGTACATACCCAAGATAATGATGGTATCGCACGCCAAGGCCACCACCGAACCGATGGAGTAGGCGATGTTGCGGAAACGCAGCAGGATGTACAGGCCGATGGCAATCAACGCCAACACTACCGACCAAATGGCCGATATGGTGATGTCTTTGGCAATGCTGGGCCCCACCTTCTGCGAGCTGACGATGCTGCCGCCCGTATGGTTGTCGCGGTCGATGAACACATCCAAGGAGATGTTCTGCGTGAGCAACGGCTTCAAGGTCTCATAGAGGGTTTCCTCGATTTCTGAATCGATGGTCTCGCTGTCCTCGTCGATGCGGTAGTTGGTGCTGATGCGCACGGTCTTGCCGTCGGTGCCTATGGCGATGACGTTCACATTCACGTCGTCGCCGAACTTGCCCGCGATGAGCGAGCGCACCTGCTCGGGCTCTACCGCCTGCTCGAACTGTACCTTGTAGTTACGTCCGCCGGTGAAGTCGATGCTCTGGCTCAAGCCCCGGAACGCGAGGAAGCAGATGCAGATGATTACCACCGCGCCGCCTATGCTCATCCAGCGCTTGCTGCGCCCCATGAAGTCGAAGTGCATGCCCGTCATGAGGTTTTTGGAGAGGCGCGTGTGGAACGTCATGCCCAAGAGCTTGTCTTTGTTCAAGAAGTGCTCGTAGAAGAGACGCGTCATGAATACGGCGGTGAAGAAGGATATCAAGATACCTATAATCAGCGTCGTGGCGAATCCGCGGATGGGGCCCGTACCGAAGTTGAACAGGATGATACCGGTGATGATGGAGGTCAAGTTGGAGTCGAAGATAGCCGAGAAGGCGTTGGAATAACCGTCGGCCAAGGCTTTCTTCACACCCTTGCCGGCGCGCAGTTCCTCTTTGGTACGTTCATATATCAACACGTTGGCGTCCACCGCCATACCGAGTGAGAGCACCATACCGGCGATACCCGACATGGTGAGCGCCGCTTGGAACGAGGAGAGGATGCCCAGTGTGAAGAAGAGGTTCAGTATCAAGGCGCAGTTGGCCACCATGCCCGGCACGATGCCGTACATGGAGCACATGTATATCATCAGGATGATGAGCGCCACGATGAACGAGACGACACCGGCGTTGATGGAGGCTTGTCCCAACGAGGGGCCCACGATGTCTTCTTGCACGATGCGTGCCGGCGCGGGCATTTTACCCGACTTCAACACGTTGGCCAAGTCTTTGGCTTCGTCGGGGGTGAAGTGGCCGGTAATCTGCGAGTTGCCGCCCGTAATCTCGCTGTTGACGTTCGGGGCGGAATATACATAGCCGTCGAGCACAATGGCGATGCACTTGTTGATGTTCTGCTTGGTGAGCTGTGCCCAGCGGCGGGCGCCGTCGGTGTTCATGGACATGCTCACGGCGGGACGTCCGTACTGGTCGTACTCATCCTTGGCGTCGACCACCACGTCGCCTTCCAACGGGGCTTTTCCGTTGCGCTCGGTCACGCGGATGGCATACAGCTCGAAGGTCTGCTGCTTGGGGTCGTACTGGGTGGGAGCCACGCCCCATTTCAGGCGCAGGTCTTTGGGCAATACAGCCTGTATCTCGGGCATGGAGATGTAGCGGTCAATGTCGGCCGTGTCCTTGTAGTTGGCATAGCCGGCGATGGGGCCGTTGTTGTTCAGTTGCAGCACGGCAAGGAGCGGGTGCTCTTTCTTGAGCTGTTCCATGTTGGCGCTCTGCTGCTCTTCTTCGGCGGTTTCGCCGCGCAGTGCGGCGGCAAGGCTGTCGGCGGTGCTCACGGGCGCGGCGGCTTCGGCCACGGCCGGTGTCTCTTGGGCAGCTTCGCTCTCTGCAATGGCTTCGCTCTCTTCGGCGTTCTCACCGCTTTCCGTGGTGGTGGAGAGGATGGCGCGCAGCTTCACGTCGGCCGATTGCAGGTAGGAGATGATGTCTTTGGCGTCGTAGGTTTCCCAAAACTCCAAGTTGGCGGAGCCTTGCAGGAGCTTGCGCACACGTTCCGGTTCTTTGATGCCGGGCAGTTCCACCATGATGCGTCCCATCTTGTCTTCCAAGCTCTGGATGTTGGGCTGTACCACGCCGAAACGGTCGATACGGGTGCGCAGCACATTGTAAGAGTTCTCCACGGCGGCTTTTACTTCCGAGCGCAGCACTTTCTCCACTTCGGCGTCGGTGGACTTCTGGTTCACCTTGTCTTTCAATTGCTGGGTGGCGAAGAGTTGTGACAACTGGCCGTCGGGGGCGATGCGGTGGTATTCTCTTATAAACAGGGTAATGACATCGTCTTGGCTGGTCACGGCTTGTTTGGCGGCCGTGGCCAAGGCTTGGTTGAAATCCTCGTCGGGCTTGTTGTCGGCCAATGCTTTGATGACATCGGGCACGGAGACTTCCAAGATAACGTTCATGCCGCCTTTCAAGTCCAAACCTAAACTGATTTCCATCTCGCGGCACTGCTTCAACGTCCAGTTCCCGAACCATACTTTCTCGTTGGCCAAGGAATCGAGGTAGTCTTGCTCCACTTTCTCGTCTCCATTAGCCAACGCCTTGGCTTTGTTCGTGTAGTGGCGGGTTACAAAAGAGAATGAGAGATAGAACACACATACCA
>JAJPYW010000138.1 GCA_021204715.1 Prevotellaceae bacterium | reverse complement strand
TCCCATGCCACCGTTCATTCCTTGTCCCCGCCGCTCCTTGTCCCCGCCGCTCCTTGCCCCGTCTTTATACATCCGCCGCGCAGTGTGTGTCGCCCCTTTGTACATGCAAGGGCAAAACCTTGCCGCAAATGGCGGCGATGAGCGGAATAACCATTATCTTTGTGGCATGATATAACCAACGCTTGGTAAGCGCGATGCAAGCAAAGAACATGGACACCATACTATTCCTGCACGGATTCTTCGCCTCGGGCAGTTGCGTCCCCGCACTGACGCTGCAAGAGGCGCTCGCAGGCAAAGTACGGGTATTGACGCCCGACTTGCCCTTGCATCCCGAGGCGGCGTTGGACTATGTGCGCCGTCTTTGCGGCGAGGAGCGGCCACGGCTTTTGGTGGGCAACAGTTGCGGTTCGTTCTTGGCGCAGATGTTGGCGCCCCAAGTAGGCGTGCCGGCTTTGTTGGGCAATCCGCACTTCGAGATGGCCCGCTTCTTGCAGACACGCTTGGGAGAGCGTCAATACAAATCGCCGCGGCGGGACGGCAAGCAAGCGTTTGTTGTTGACGACGCGCTCATTGCCGAGTTCGCCCGCTTGGAGCGGCATCAGTTCGACGGATGTACACCTTATTATATAGATAAGGTATGGGGCCTCTTCGGCACCCAAGACACATTGGCCCGTTACGAACCTTTGTTCACCGTCCACTACAGCCACGCGTTCCACTTCCCCGGCGCGCATACGCCCACCGCCGATGAAGTGCGCCGTTGGTATGTGCCGCTTGTGGAGCGGATGCTGCGCGCGTTCCCCACGCCTTCCCATGAGGAAAGCCCCATAACGCCGGCATAATATCCTGCCTATTTCTCCCTGCCGAACTTGCATTTATACGCATTTCTTAGTAGATTTGTAAACGAATACCACGTTTACTCAAAAAAGAATCCCTATGAAGAAAGCCTGTCTATCTATCCTGTGGAGCCTCTTGTGTCTGCCCCTCTTTCCGCAAACAATCACCCGCACCGCTGCCGGCTTGAAAGCCGACGTGCCCGGCTGCCGGCTGCGCTGCGAAGTCACCTTCTATTCCCCCAATATCGTGCGTGTAGTAAAGTATCCCTATCCCGTGGAAGAAATGCCCGCCAAGCAAAGCCTCTCCGTGGTGATGCAGCCCGGGCAGCCCCGGATAGACTGCCTTGTAGACGGTGCCGGCGCCACCTTGAAGAGCGACGCCCTCACCGTCACCCTCGACAAAGCCACCGGCGCCCTCACCTTCCGTGACCGCCAAGGCAACCGCCTGCTGCAAGAGACGCGCGCCAACTTCGAGATGCGTACAGAAGGCTTGGACCAAGGCGCCTACCGTGTCGCCCAGTCCTTTCACTTGGACGACGACGAAGCCGTCTACGGCTTGGGCCAGTCGCAAAACGGGCTGATGATACAACGCGGCTATAGCAAAGAACTCTTCCAAGACAACCAAGAAGACGTGGTGCCGCTGCTCCATTCCATCAAAGGCTACGGCATCTTTTGGGACAACTACTCCACCACCACCTATACCGACACCGACGAAGAGACCACCTTCGATTCCGAAGTGGGCGATTGCGTAGACTACTACTTCCTTTACGGCGGCAATGCCGACGGCGTTGTCTCGGCCATGCGCGCCTTGACCGGCGATGTGCCCATGCTTCCCCTTTGGGCCTACGGCTATTTCCAAAGCAAAGAACGCTACCAAAGCCAAGACGAGTTGGTAGGCGTGGTAGAGAACTACCGCAAGCTCGGCATCCCCTTGGACGGCATCATCCAAGACTGGCAATACTGGGGAAACAACTACCTGTGGAACGCCATGGAGTTTCTCGCGTCAGGCTATCCCGATCCACAGAAGATGATGAACGACATCCACGCCCTGCACGCCCACTGCGTCATCTCCGTGTGGGCCTCCTTCGGCCCCATGACCAAGCCCTACCGTGAGTTGAGCCGGAAAGGCATGCTCATGGACTTCACCACATGGCCCCCGTCGGGCTTGGACAGCTGGCCGCCCAAAATGGATTACCCTTCGGGCGTGAAGGTGTACGATGTCTACAACCCCGAAGCGCGCGACATCTACTGGAAGTACATGCAGCAAGGACTCTTCGCTTACGGCATGGACGGCTGGTGGCTCGATTCCACCGAGCCCGACATGGAGTTCACACCACAGTTGTTGGAGAACAAGACCTATTTGGGTTCCTACCGCAAATTGCGCAACGCCTTCCCCCTTATGACCGTGGGCGGCGTGTACGACCACCAGCGCGCCGTCTCCAATGACAAGCGCGTCTTTATCCTCACCCGCTCCGCCTTCGCGGGCCAGCAACGCTACGGTGCCGATACGTGGACGGGCGACGTCACTTCCACATGGGATGTGCTTCGCAAGCAGATACCCGCCGGGCTCAACTTCTCCTTGACAGGCATCCCCCATTGGAACACCGATATAGGCGGCTTCTTCGCCGGCGCCTACAACACCCCGTGGAACGGCCTCGCCGGCTCCGCCAGCCCCTTGTACCAAGAACTCTACGTGCGCTGGCTGCAATTCGGCGCCTTCACCCCCATGATGCGTTCCCACGGCACCGACATGCCCCGTGAAATCTACCGCTTCGGCAGCGAAGGCGAGCCCGTGTACGATGCCATCGCCCGTGCCATCCGCCTGCGCTACGCCCTCTTGCCCTACATCTATTCCACCGCTTGGCAAGTCACCCACGCCCGGTCCACCTTCATGCGCGCGCTCATGATGGACTTCCCTGCCGACCACGCCGTTTGGAACATCTCCGACGAGTACCTCTTCGGCCCCTCCATTTTGGCAGCCCCCGTGGTAAAGGCACAATACACTACCGAAGAACTTCCCGAAGCCTTGCAAGCACAACCTGCCGCCGATATGCAAGTAGACTTCACCGCTACCAAAGAGACTACGCTCTACCTGCCCCAAGGAACCACTTGGTACGACTTTTGGACAGGCGATGAATTGGAAGGCGGACAGCAAGTGCGGCGCGCCACTACCTTGGACATGATACCGCTCTTCCTCAAAGCAGGCAGCATCCTTCCCATCGGTCCCGACGTGCAATACGCCACCGAGCAACCATGGGACAACTTGGAGCTGCGTGTCTATCCCGGCGCCGACGGCACGTTCACCCTCTATGAAGACGAAGGCGACAACTACAACTACGAGCAAGGCGCCTACACCGAGATACCCATGACGTGGAACGACCGCCGCCGCACCCTGACCATCGGCGCGCGCAAAGGCAGTTACGACGGCATGCCGGTCAACCGCACCTTCACCGTGAAGCTGCCCGACGGCACCGTCCGTGAGATTGCTTACAGCGGCAAGGCGGTAAGTGTGAAGTTATAGGCTGCGGAAGAGTGATTAGAAACGATAGGGATGTGTCGCAAGACACATCCCTATCGTTTCTAATACTTGTTTATGACGCAACCTTCCACCCCTTCTACCTTCCCAATATGCCACTTTCAAGAAGTCCGTCGTCCCTCTTTATACAAAAATAACCACCGCCCTTCTTGCCAATAGCCGGAAACTTCCTATATTTGCCCGGTACCTATACCTTATAACATGAAATACAAGGTTCCTTTCCGTCTATCCGGCACCCTGCCGCTTTGCCTGCTCTGCCTCTTTACCCTACCGCCGGCAGTTGTGGTGCTGCCACCATGCGGGGCCACTTGGTGGGCACGCTACAGCTATATCCTGCTCCTGCTCACCCTTGTCTGGTTCGTCATCCGCGCCGTGCGCCACCGCTTGCGCCGGCAAGAGGTGCTGCGCTTGCAAGCCTTGGAAAAGGCGCGGATAGAAGCGCAAAACCACGCCAAGCTGCAATACTTCACCAACATCACCCACGAGCTGCTCACGCCCGTTACCATCATCTCGGCCGCCGTAGAAGAACTCAAAGCGGGCGCCACAGGCTACGAGCACCTGTGCACCATGATGTCGGCCAACGCCGGCCGCCTGCACCACCTGTTGCAACAACTCTTGGAGTTCCGCAAAGCCGAAGCCGGCAACCTGCAACTGCGTGTCTCCTTGGGCGACATCGCCGCCTTCGTCAAGCACGAAGCCGCTGCTTTCCATCCCTTCTTGAAGAGCCGGCAGATAGACCTCTCCGTGCGGTGCCACCCCGGTGAGATTACGGGCTACTTCGACACCGACAAAGTAGACAAGATACTCTACAACCTCCTTTCCAACGCCGCCAAGTACAACCGTGCAGGCGGCCTTGTTCAAGTCACCCTCACCTACGCCGACAGCTGCGACAGCGTGCGCCTCTCGGTGAAAGACAACGGCCCCGGCATACCCAAAGCCCGGCAAGCCCACCTCTTCAAGTGCTTCTACGAAGGCGACTACCGCCGCTACAACACCACCGGCAACGGCATCGGGCTGTCGCTTGTCAAGGACTTGGTCGAGTTGCACCAAGGCACCATCCACGTAGAGAGCGACGAAGGACAAGGCGCCGAGTTCATCGTCATCCTGCCCATCGACCGCACCTCGTTCAGCAAAGCGCAGATAGACCGCGCGCATGCCGTGCTTGCGCCCAAGCCCGTTACAGAAGACGTAATAAACAGCGGCCGTGAACCCACCGTGCCCACGTCCGCGCCGCTTCCCGAAACCGCTTCAACCACTCAAAACGAAGAACCCCACACCCTGCTGCTTGTAGAAGACAACGAAGACCTGCTGCAGCTCATGGCCACCTTGCTGTGCCACGACTACCACGTGCTCACCGCCCGCGACGGGCAAGAAGCCGTCGCCCTTGTAGAGAGCGAAGATATAGACCTCATTGTGTCCGACATCAAGATGCCCCTTATGGACGGCATCGCCCTTTGCCGCTACATCAAGACAAGTGTCGGGTTAAGCCACATACCCATCCTGTTGCTCACCGCCAAGCACACATCCGACGACCGTGCCGAAGCCTACGAAGCGGGCGCCGACGCCTATTTAAGCAAGCCCTTCCGGTTGAACGTGCTCCACGCCCGCATACGCAACCTGCTGCAAGCGCGCCGGCGCGCCGCGTTCGACTTTAAGCACCGGTTGGTGTTCGAGCTGAACGGCCTGCACTACACCGACTTGGACGAAGACTTCCTCCAACGTGCCATTGCCTGCGTGAACCGCCACTTGGACGACGGCGACTTCGACCAAACCCGCTTCGTCTACGAAATGGGCACCAGCAAGTCCACCCTCTACAAGAAGCTCAAGGCACTCACCGGCCTGAACACCTCCGCCTTCATACGCAACATCCGCCTGAAAGCCGCCTGCAGCATCATGGAAGAGAAGGGCGCCGGCGCGCGCATCTCCGACCTGGCCTACGCCGTGGGCTTCAACGACCCCAAATACTTCAGCACCTGCTTCAAGAAAGAGTTCGGCATCCTGCCCACCGATTACTTGGAACGCTTCGCCGCACGGTAGGCGAGTGGCAGCCGTCTATATTAATGGATCTTCGTCTTAAAAAGAATGGATGAAGGGGCAGTCACTCACGTAAAAACATGTATATTTGCATAAACTACGGATGTGATGCTTTTTGCCGAAACAAAATATATGGATTATAAGTTCCCCGAACCGCAGTATTTGGGAGCTAAATTCATTCATAGGGGATGGATTGCGCAGTTCATTCCGGAAAGCGCGCATACGGTATTGGACGCGTTTTCTGGTTCCCAGTCCATTGCCTATATGCTAAAACAACAATGCAAAAAAGTAGTGACGAATGATTTTATGCGCTTCAATTATCTAATCGGGAAGGCATTGGTAGAGAATCCCAAGTACACGCTCGATAAAGAAGACTTGGATATACTCTTTTCGGCCAACAGCAATCCGTCAACATTCAACTTGATGCAAAGGCTGTTCACCGGTTTGTTCTTCAATTCTGAAGACGCCGCTTTTGCCGACAGCTTCCGCAGCAATGTGTGCCGCATGGAGAACCCGTATAAACAAGCGTTGGCCTTGACCATCATGTGCAGAAGCATGACACGCAAAGTGACGATGGGGCATTTCGCCCACACACAAGCGTTGGTCTATGCGGCCAACCCTGCCCGTGTAAAGCGCAACCGCAGCTTGGTGCGCCCGTTGAAGGATATATTCACCGAACTCTACCCTGAATACAATGCCGCTGTCTTCGACAACGGCCGTGAGAATGTAAGCTGCCAAGAGAACATCCTCGACTTGCTTCCCCGGTTGGATGGAATCGATTTAGTCTATTTCGATCCACCCTATTGCAACAGCCATGCCGATTATCAATCATTCTACCACCTGTTGGAAACATACGTAGAGTATTGGAAAGACAAACAGTTTGTCAACGGGGTGAAGCGTTACGAGCCCAAAAGATACAGCGGCTTCGACAAGAACTCCGAAGCACCCGCCAATCTGCGCCTCATGTTCGAGCGGGCCAATCATATCCCCATTTGGCTTGTAAGCTATAATGACCGCAGTTACCCCGATATAAACACGATGGTGGGCATGATCGACACCTACCGTCATGTAGAAATCCAACGGAAAACATACCAAGCCGGGCGCGGTGGCAAAGGGAGCGTTGCCGGCAGCAATGAGATACTTTTAATCTGCACTACAAAATAACTACCAAGACTATGAAACAGTTTGATAAATGGGACAAGGCGTTTAGGAATCAAAACTTATACGCCTTCAATCACAACGCCGACGGATTGTTGTGGCTGAAAGTACGGGCAGTTTGCCGCTGCAAACAAATCGCACAGTTTGTCAGCATGAACAACATCACACTTACCGCCGCCACGATAGCGGCGAAGAACATTGAATTGTATGAAAAGCTACAAAAGGTTCCCAACGCCATGCAACTTCTCGACGACTACTTGAAAGTCAAGAGTCATGATTGGTACACTGCCTTGGGAGTAGATGAGAACAGGTTGAAAGAAGATTTGTATAAGGTGCAGTATTATGCTTGGGGTGGCGATCAAAACAATTCATTGGACAAGTATTTGATAAGCAAGTATGTCAAGGCAATCAGCGACTATGACAAGTTGGTGAGCCAACGGGAGAGTATCGCTCTCAACGCTTGGAAATATGTGCAGAACAGCTGGTATAACAACTGGACTTCCTATCTGATAGAATCATTGTTCAAGCGTCATGAGAAGGTGATTCCCGCCGTAGGCGAGATAAAGAGTGTCGACTTTTTTATTGCCGACACGCCAATAGACTTGAAAGTCACCTTCTTCCCACAACAATACATGAGCGGTAGATTAAAGGATAAATTAGGGAAACAAGAACTCACTTGGCTTAGGCAGAAAGCTAAAGAACACGGCATTGTGGTTAGCAACACCCATCCTGTGTCATTCCAGTTGTATGCCCTCTCTGAGAAATTAAAGGAGACAGAACATACTGACATCCTTGAAGAATTGAAAACCAAACGGAATGAAGTCATTGCAGAGGCGCGGGCAAACAAGGTGGAACTGATGAGATGGCTTTATGCCAATCAAGGAGAGATGCGTTTCGGGGCAGAAAACAGACTGTTTGTTGTCCTTGCAGATACATCCGATATGAATCAATCATGGAAAATGAAAAGAGCGTTTTCTCTCATTGAGCCACAAATCAACCATTACTTGGACGGATTCAATGACAACACGTTAAAAGAGATTGATTTTACATTCAAGAACAACCACTACAAAAGCCTTGCCGACATTATTTTCATCGTAAAATAATCGGGAGCGAGGTTATAACCCTTAAAACATTGTTGGGTTTAAGAAATAAACGCTATCTTTGTAACGGTTCATATTTTATTTGTTAATAGGTAAATAGCCAAGCTATGAACAATATAGTAGCGTTTAATATGTGTACGCCCGCAGAAGTGGCCATGCAGCTCGCCGCAAAGGTAAAGGCGCGCAGGTTGGAATTAAACCTCACACAAGAAGGGTTGGCATCAAGAGCCGGTATCAAGTTCGCTACTTACCGCCGCTTCGAGCAGACAGGCGAGATTTCCATAGGGGGATTGTTACAGATAGCCTTCGCTTTGGACGCCCTTCCCCAATTCGGCAACCTTTTCGCGCAGCGGCAGTATCAATCGATCGATGACGTGTTGAACGAGCAAACCATAGTCCGTAAAAGAGGAAAGAAGCATGAATGATATCAAGCAGATAGAAGTCACCTGCCATCAACGTCCGGTGGGCCGGTTGGCACTCACCAAAGAAGGATTGTGTGTATTCCAGTATTCGGCCGATTGGCTCCATACAGCCTTTTCCATCTCTCCCTTCGAGTTGCCGTTGCGCAGCGGCGTGTTTATAGCCAAGCCCCGTCCCTTTGAAGGCGGTTTCGGCGTCTTCGACGATTCCCTGCCCGATGGTTGGGGGCTGTTGGTATTAGACAGATACTTGCAGCGGCAAGGAATCAATCCCCATGCGTTGACATTGCTCCAACGGCTTGCGTTGGTCGGCTCCACCGGGCGCGGCGCGTTGGAATTCCACCCCGACAAGAGTTTCATGTCGAAGAGTGAGTATGCCGATTTCGACAAGTTGGCCTTGGAAGCGCAGCGTATTCTTGAAAGTGACGGTTACACCGGCGAGGGAATCGAAGAGTTCCAATACAGAGGCGGCTCGGCAGGTGGCGCCCGTCCCAAGATCTTCACCCGTTACGACGGCAAGGAGTGGTTGGTCAAGTTCCGTGCAAAAAGCGGCAGCAAGCACGTCGGCTTGGATGAATACCGCTATTCCCTATTGGCCAAACAATGTGGAATAGAGATGCCGCCCACAAGACTGTTTGAAGACAAGTATTTCGGTGTAGAGCGCTTTGACCGTACACCCGTCGGCAAACTGCACGTAATAAGTGTCGCCGCGCTCGCAGGTGCCGACTACCGCTTACCCTCCATCGACTACACCCATATTTTTCAGTTGTGTGCGGCATTGACACACAGCGTTTCCGAATTATGGAAAGTCTACCGCCTCATGACATTCAACTTCCTTATAGAGAATAAAGACGACCATGCCAAGAATTTCGCCTTTATCCACCGCGACGGCGATTGGCATCTCGCGCCCGCCTACGACCTGTTGCCAAGCGACGGTATAGGTGGTTTCCATACCACCTCCATCAACGACAGCATCCGGCCCGGGAAAGAAGACCTTTTTGCCGTCGCGCTAAAGGCGGGATTAAACAAGAAAGAAGCGGTGGAAGTCTTTGAGCGGATGCAAGAAATCGTTAAGAAGCCTGCGTGAGCCTACTTGTTTTTGCAGCCATCTCCTTTTTATAAGTACTTGTTCAACTCAATCACCAAGTGATGTACAGTGGTTGACGATTCTTCCATGGCAGGATTACCTTGCGACATCTCCGACAAGACCGCGGTGGCGTTCTTTATGGCTTGTGTCTGTAAAGCGAGCAATCGGTTGTACATCGTCACTCCGAATCCTTCCGTTTTCAAGTAAGTCATGCCCGTGAGTTTCGTGAGCATATCGGCGTAGCCGCTCCTGTGCAGCGGCCCTTTATAGAGATTGAAGTGCAGAAGGAACCAATACTCGAATGATTGGTTGCTGTAAGCCACACGGAAACCGTTCTTTTGAGCAAGGGCTATAGCCCCGTTGAAGTCCTTTGCCGGAAAGTCGTCCTTGTCGAACACCACCCAGCATTGGTCGTAGATTCGTTTTCTTTTCAAGTCAGCATCCCGTATGCTGATAGCTTTGTTTACAAGGCTCACCGTGTTCAAGGCTTTGCCAATGGCTTTCACGGTCGCCGAAGTCATACGGAAAGCCCTGAAATAGTCAGGCTCGGTGCAGCGGCCTTCACAAACAATCAGAAACGATTGCTTTACCCTCCTGATGCCCTGCGGCCGTAAGAGCGTGCTTGTACGGTGATCTTTCCTGTTACTTGTTCCCATAGTCATTCCTTGTGTGGAAGATGCTCTCCATATCTCCGATTATCGGCGTGGCTCCATACCTCCCCTGTAGATACTCCTTCTCGAAGGGTGTGGTACTGCGCACCTTGTATTCTACAAGAGAATAGCCGGAAGTCGCGCCGAAGCCGTCCTTTTGGGTGAACCACACTTGGTCGCGGCGGAACAGGCCGGCACCGAGAAGGAACGTATCGTGTGCCGTAAGAAGCAGTTGCGCCCCTTTGGGATTGGTACGGGCAGAATTGAACAAAGCGATGATTTTGCATACAAGCAGTGGATGAAGCTTGGAATCCAATTCATCTATTATGATGCGCTTGCCGCCGTCCAACGCGTCGATAATGGGGTAAGACAAAGAGAAATACTTGATAGTCCCTTCCGACTCGTTCTTGTTGAAAGGAAAAGCCACACTGCTTGTTTCCCTGCCTTCATCATCGAATTGCCGGTGCCGGCTTATCAAGCGGTTGTCTACCTTGGAAATATCCTCTATACCCAAATCGGCATACCGGGCAAACGCTGTGATGCGCCTGCGCATGTTATCGTTGTCCAAATGCTTGATAGCTTGTTCCCACAGCTTGTTCTCCTCGCTGCAGAACAGCACTTGCGTGTCGCCAAGCCATTGCATTATTTTAACGGCCTTGGTTTCGTTGAACTGGGCGATAGTCGAGAGCAGCAGCGCGTTGCTCCTCACCATTCTCTTGTTTACAATCTCTTCTATGAGCGGACTTTTGGGATGTACATCGGTCTCCGTACCCTTGCGGTAGAATATTTCCACTTCCTTGGCACGCTTCTTGCCCGCCCGCCGGTACAGCCATTCGGCGTGCACCTGCTTGCTGTCCACCTCGAAACCATAGCGGTAGATGTATTCGCTGTCCGTGAATGTAGCCTCCATGACGGTAGGCTTGTTCACGGTAGCCGCGTTCAGGCGAAAGCCCTCCACATCTATGGCCTCTCCCGCTTGGCTGTTTTTAAACGAGTCGGTGATGAAGCGTTTGTAGAAAGAGAGCGCTTTCAACACATTCGACTTGCCCGATGCGTTGGCTCCGTAAATCACGGCGCTACGCAAAAGGCACAAGCCCGTGTCGTTCAACGTCACCGTGTCATTCTCTTCAAAGAGTGTTTCCTTCAGAGGGGTAGCCACGAAAGAGACCTTCAGTTCCTCTTTAATAGAAAGGTAATTGCTGACACAAAACGCAATGATCATAATAATAACTCCAATATTTGTAGAATTTCTGCAAATATAAGGCTTATCTTTTATATTACCAAAAGATAGCCGGCTTTATATACTACTTGCTTCTCCCTTTTATCCTAATAAGTACAATACAATAATATCGATAAGGCCGATGAGTGGTGGCAGTTCATTTGAACACCGCCATTGGCAAGAAATCCTTGCCTGCGATACCACCATTATGGAAAAAGTGTAGATTCCATGCCCAAAATTCCATGGAAAAGTGTAGTTTTTATGCTTGTGATTCTATGGAAAAGTGTAGTTTTTTGGTTCTACATTCTATGGAAAAGTGTAGAGGAAAGCAAGGCAAGCATTATAAGAATCTTTTCATAAGCTTTTGCAGCAGATCATTATCTATCTTAATGGAGCCGGACAACTGCCCTTTTGACGTGCTTACGATGCGCTGCCTCTTCATATAGGCGAAAGGTATTCCATACGATTGATGTTCCAAACCGTTTCCGGTATCACGCAGTCTATTGTCTGAATGATAACCGTCCCATGCTTGGCCGAACTTGCTGTGTTCTTTTGTCTCTGAAACAACCTGTGCCGCATGCGTCCATTCATCCACATTTTCCTTTTTGTACAAAACGACTTTATCGAATCCTTCTTCCGGAAGATGCCCTTCCGCCCTTACGAAACCTTCCGCCTCAAACGCACGGACCAATGTATCCGATTTCATATCCTACTCTACACCATCCGGCCACCAATGACCGGGCAGATGGTCATATATGTCTACCCACCTGTCTTCATGAGGGTGTGTCAAAACGTGAATAACATCGAGAAAAAGGCACTTTGGAGGCCGTAGGCCGACCAAGCCTCCCCTATTAGGGGAGGTTTGGAGGGGTGGTCAAGCAATGTCCCCGAAGGGGATGTGTCTTTTGACACAGCCCCTATAGGTTTGCGAACAAGGACTCAGAATCTTAAAATTCGGATCCGTATCTAATTTAGGAAAGACTTTTATGAGGCTATTCCTGTTTCCTTTAGAATTGAGATCCATTTTTCGCATGCTTCTTTAAGGCTTACAAAACCCTCATATTTCACCACTCCGGGAAAGATTAAATCCAAGGCATGAACCAATTGAGAAGGCTCCTTTTGGATTTCTTTCAAGATGAACGGTACTGCGTCTATCCCCATTCCCACGATTCCTTTAAAATAGGAATTATCGAAATTATTGGTGGAGAGAAATTCCGTTTCTTGGTTCCAATACTTATAATTCTGTAAGAATGTCGCTTCTTTGTCCGTACTTCCGGTGTCTAAACCTTTAGAATAGCCATCATCATTGACCAATGAAATAGATGAGGAGAAAGAAAAGAAGTCATTTTCCTTTTTTGATTCCCGCCTGCTTGATGAAAGTTCACTATAAGAATGTTGTTGATCCATGCCCCTATCCCGCACTCTTGATTGTCCGTTCACGCTTTCTATTTACTCTCTTTTTATGAGGAAGATTTGCATTGTAAACTCCATCGACATGCTCGAACAGTTGCGAATCCACGTTTGCCTTCATGGGATCCAATATAAAGTCAACACCTTCACGGCGTGCCAATTTTGATGCGGGTACGAAATCCGAATCGCCGGCAAAAAGGACGATGGTGTCTACGAAGTGTTTCAATGCAAGAGAGGCTATGTCGACACCAATCTTCATGTCGATGCCTTTCTGCCTTATATCGAGATAAACATCTTCTTCGCACAAATCAGGGAAACTTGTCTCTCCCTTGAACAGTTCTTTCAGCTTCCTCGGGTATATTTGCCATTTGTTGTTGTCTTTCAGGTCGCCCATGCGCAGGGCTACCTTTCTCTTCTTCTTCAAAGCATTCAACAAGTCCATTTTAAATTCGTACTCGGGTGTCTTGCTGAAGTCAACGGCCTTTCCCGTTATAGGGTTGTGCACCTTTTTGGCAATCGGGTAACAATCGTAGTAAAATATGCGGTAAAGGGTGTTCTTGCTGCCTACATGATCCATTGCCATTGTATAAAGCATGTCAGCCACTTCTTTTCCGCTTGCCTTTCTATCCTTATTATATAGGTGGTTGAAACGCTTCACGAAGAAGCCCCCATCAATTAGTACCGCTATTTTTACGGGAGGGAAATCGTTGTCTTTTTTCATGTTGTATAAAAAAAGCCCATGGGTCTGGCGCATCCATTATCAAGCATAAGCGGGGTGCTCCCGCTATCGGGTGTGCGTAGCCATGGGCATAATCATACTGCAAAGATACGGACTTTTTCTATATTACCAAAATATCCCTCCCCTATTTAATATGTTGTTTAACCCATTATGAATACTTGGCACGACTATATATCAAGTTCGTCCGAATAAGGATTGATGTGTTTATAGCATCTTTGTCGCTATAAAACAAGTACATATATCACAAACCCCACGGCGTATTCACGTACACAGCTCCCAATGCCCGTAGCGTCTGCCGTCGACGCGCTTCAAGATGCCGGCGGCTTGTAGCCTGACGGTGATAGACTTCACGGTACGTTCCGATTTGCCTATCTCCATGGCAATGTCCTTTTGTGTGGCGGTGTTGTTTTCTATGATGACTCTTAACAACGCCACCTCTTCCAAAGTGCAATTTTTGCACTTTAGAGAGAGTAATGAGGCGGTATTTGCACTTTGGGCATCGTTGTTTGCACTTTGGGCGTCATCACCGTTTAACCTCCCCCAATCCACATGCAGTTCCCTGTTGCGCAACGGGTGACGCTCGCCAAGCAGCATGTTGCGGAAGAAGCGTTCCAAATAGAGGGTGGTTTCGGTGACGCCCTTTTGCAGGTTGTTATAGTTGGCACGCACCAAGGCGTTGCGGAAGTACCATGAATTGCGGGAGAAGACGTCGTTCACCACTTTGAAGCCCAAGGTGCGCAAGTATTTGATGAAGAAGACGGCGGTGGTGCGGGTATTTCCTTCGCCGAAAGCGTGTATTTGCCACAGGTCGGCACAAAAGCGCACGAGGTGTTGAATGGCTTCGTCTATGCGCACACGGCTGTAGTCGAAGTCGAGTTCCCTCTTCAGGTCGTAGTCTATCGTCTCCCTGATGGTGTCGTAGCCGGCATAGTACACGGTCTCGCCGTCCAATACCCATTCGCGCTTGGTTATGTTGTAGTCGCGGATGCATCCGGCAAACTCATAAATCCCTTCAAACAAGCGTCGGTGAATGGCAATAAGTTGGGTGGGAGAGAAGCTGAAAGCCTTTTCCCCGATCATTTCGGTGATGCGCGCCGACACCTTGTCGGCCTCTTCGGTGCGGTCGTTCTCCAATGCACCGCGTCTCTCTGCCGAGCGGTAATAAGACTCAATCTGCTGTTTGGCTTCCGCCATGCTGATGTCGCCGGCGATGTGCGACCGGGCGGTTTGAAGAAGATAAGGGGAGGGTTGCAGGCCGTCCACCTGCTGCAAGCCGATGGCTGTGAGCCAAGCCTCGCCCCGCTCGCGTTGGGCGGCGTCGGCGTCGCGCAGATACTCGTCGAGTCCTTTTATAGTATATCGTTGTCCGTTGGTCATGTACGTCTTGATGAAGTCGTCCTGCTTGTTTGTAGGTATAAAGATAGCGTTTTTATTTGAAAGGGCATAGCTTTTGGGGTGAAAAAAGAAGCGTTTCCATGCAGTTTATCGAAGCGTTGCCATAGCTTTCATTGAACCGTTTCCATAGCTTTCATCGAACCGCTTCCATGCAGTTTATCGAAGCGCTTCCATAGGTGCTATCGAAGCGCTTCCATGCAGTTTATCGAACCGCTTCGATAGACACACTGCTTTACAGTCGTTACGCCGCCATGATTGGGGCGCATTTCCCCTTTAACAAACTTTATTGAGGAGTGAACGTCACATACACCGCAAATAAGCCATTGGCATGCTTACAAAGTCTTATCTTTGTAGAATCGTATGAACCAAATGAGAATCGAAATCTTACTATTAACGGCCAAACCTTATTATTATGGCTAAAGCATTTAAAGTACGCGCGCGCAAGGTAGACTTTGGCGCGCGCAAAGGTCAGACGGTGTACAATGTGTCGCCTGTGAGTTATGGAACACTTTCCACGGACGATGCCGCCCGTCAGATTTCCGTAGAATCGTCCCTGTCGCCGGGCGACGTGAAAAACGTGTTGGACCGCTATGCACATTACGTGGTGCAGAACCTTAGAAACGGATATGACATTGAGATGTTGGGATTCGGAAGCATCTATTTGCGCTTCATTACGGCGCAAAGCGTCTCCAACCGTGTCGATGCCGACGCCTCGTTGGTGCGCAACGTCGTGCCGGGCTTCCGTCCTTCGTTCTTTTACGATGACCGTCATAAACGGCGTTACAATTTGGTCCCGGAACCTGTTCAGCTGGTGCCGTTCTCCAAACAACAAGCAAGCGGGAAAATAAGCGATGCAGCCGCCACGCCTGCCGCTTCCGCCGCCCCTACTGTTGAGTAATTGTACCGGCATGAAAAGCCGGGAAGCGCCGGCAGGGTAGGGAAGCTGCCGCCACGCCTGCCGCTTCC
>JAJPYW010000210.1 GCA_021204715.1 Prevotellaceae bacterium | reverse complement strand
TTTTTCATTTTTTCTTCTTCGCTACCTCCCCAAAGCGCTTAGGTTTGATATATGTGTTGATGAGCGGCGTAAACGCGTTCATAATCAAGATGGCGAACGACATGCCTTCGGGATAGGCCCCGAAGAGACGGATGACCACCGTCAAAAGGCCGATGCAGACGCCGTAAACCACCATGCCCCTGTGTGTCATGGGCGAGGTAACATAGTCCGTGGCCATGAAGATGGAACCCAGCATCAAGCCGCCTGATATCAACTGAATGAAGGGCGACACGTAAAGGTCGGGACGGGCCAAGTACATGATGCCCGAGAAGATGAACACCGTCAACAAGATGGACACGGGAATGTGCCACGTGATGATTTTGCGGCACAGCAGGTAGACGAACCCGATGAGCAGTGCCAGCGCGCTCACTTCACCGATGCAGCCGCCGTTGTGTCCTATCAACAGGTCGAATGCGCCGGGCAGGTCGCTCAAGGAGTAACCCGGCACGCCGTTGATGACGCCTTTCATCACGGCTAACGGCGTGGCGCCCGTCACGGCGTCGGTATAGGCCATCCACTGTCCGGGAACGGGCCAGGAAGTCATTTGCGCGGGGAAAGAGAGCAGCAGGAACACACGTCCCACCAAGGCGGGGTTGAACGGGTTGCAACCCAATCCGCCGAAGGCCATCTTGCCCACGCCGATGGCGAACAAGGCACCCAAGATGATAATCCACAAAGGCAGGTTGGAGGGCAGGTTGAACGCTAATAACACGCCGGTGATAATGGCCGAGCCGTCGGCAATCGTGCTCTTTTCCTGCTTCAAGATATATTTGCCTATGCACCACTCGAACAGGAGGCAGGCAAGGACGGATGTTACCGTGACAATCAGCGCCCCCGCTCCGAAGAATACAAGCGATACGAGAAATGCAGGTATCAAAGCCACCAGCACGCCGTACATGTTCTTTTTCACGGTGTCACCGCTATGGACGTGGGGCGAAAGGGATACGATGAGTTTATTCATATTTCTTTATTTTTTAGCTTGACGTGCACGGATCATCGCTCCCACCTTGCTCTTGCCCAACCGGCAGTAGTCCAAGATAGGACGGTTGGACGGACATGTGAACTGGCAAGAGCCACACTCTATGCAATCCATGATTCTTTCTTTTTCCATACTTTCAAACAGGCCGTGCCCGGCGAGTTGGGCCAACAGGAAGGGTTCCAAGCCCATGGGACAGGCGTTCACACACTTGGCGCAACGGATGCAGGTCTGTATCTCGCCGCGTTTGGCTTCCTTGTCGTTCATAATCAAGATGCCCGACGTGCCTTTGGCGGTGGGCACATCCATGTTCACCAACGCCTTGCCCATCATGGGGCCGCCGCTGATAATCTTCCCGCTGTCTTCGGGCAGTCCGCCGCAAGCCTCTACGAGCTGTTTCACAGGCGTGCCGATGCGTGCCAAGAAGTTGGAGGGCTTGGCAAGCGACTTGCCCGTCACGGTGACTACGCGTTCCACGAGGGGCTTGTTCTTCTGCACGGCTTGGTAGACGGCGAAAGCCGTGCCCACGTTCTGCACCACGGCTCCCGTGGAGATGGGCAGCGCGCCGCTGGCCACTTGCCGCTTGATGATGGCGTCGAGCAACTGTTTCTCGCCTCCTTGCGGATACTTCACTTTCAAGGGCACCACTTCGATGCCGGGATAGGCGGCCGCCGTTTTCGTCATCAACTGGATGGCGTCGGGCTTGTTGTTCTCAATGCCTATGAACGCCTTGTTCACCTTCACGGCCTTCATCAAGATAGTCACGCCCACCATAATCTCTTCGGCATGTTCCAACATCAGCTGGTGGTCGGCGGTGAGGTAAGGCTCGCACTCCACGGCGTTGATAACCACACATTCCGCCTTGAAAGCGGGTGGGGGACACAGCTTCACTTGCGTGGGGAAGCAGGCGCCGCCCATGCCCACGATGCCCGCGTCGGTTATCTTCTTGATGATTTCCTCTGCCGTCAGGCCGCACGTCTTGACCAACGTGTCGCTGCGGTCGATGCTCTCTTCCCATTCGTCACCTTCCACGTCAATGAAGATGGCGGGCTTGGCATAACCGCTGGCATCGACAATCGAGTCTATTTTGGCCACTTTTCCACTCACCGACGAGTGTATGGCCGCCGAAACGAAACCGCCGGGTTCGGCGATCTTCGTGCCCACTTTCACCACATCACCTTTAGCCACGACGGGTTTTGCAGGAGCGCCGATGTGCTGTCCTAACAAGATGACCGCTTTTGCGGGAATCTCCGCCTTGATGATGGGCTGATGTGCCGAAAGCTTATTTTCGTGCGGATGGACTCCGCCAATTGAAAATGTCTTCAACATATAATCGGGAATTTATGCGTTTGTTGTTTCTTGTTTAGCCGCAGGTTCAGCTTTCGGAGCCGTTGCAGCCGGTTTAACTGCGGGTGCCGGTTTCGCAGCCGTACCATCTGTCGCGGGGGTAGCTTCTGCCTTCGGTTTGCGCGGCGGGAAATTCAATGCCACGATGCAACCCTGCGGGCACACCTCTTCACACTTGCGGCACGACTTGCACTTGGTGTAGTCTATGTAGGCCAAGTTGTTGGTAACTGTAATGGCCTCGAAAGGACACGTCTTGGCACACTTGCCGCAGCCTATGCAGGCCACCGTGCAAGCCTTGCGGGCAATGCCGCCCTTCTCTTTGTTGACGCACTGCACGTAGACACGGCGCGACTTCTTTCCTTGCGGGCGTATCTCGATAATCACCTTGGGGCAGGCCTTCGCACAGGCCCCGCAAGCCGTACACTTCGACTCGTCCACTTCGGGAATCCCCGTCTCGGCGTTGATATGGATGGCACCAAACCGGCAAGCCGCCACACAATCGCCGCAACCCAAGCAACCGAAGCTGCAACCCGTCTCTCCGCCATAAAGGGAAGCAGCGATGGCACAGCTCTTCGCCCCGTCGTATTGGTTCACGCGCGGGCGGTTGGCAC
>JAJPYW010000212.1 GCA_021204715.1 Prevotellaceae bacterium | reverse complement strand
TGCCTTCCAAATGGCCTTTCACGTGGTCCATGGCCTCCATGGAGTTCATGTCGGCCAGGAACTTGCGCAGTATCCACATGCGGTCCAAGGTGGTCTTGTCCTGCAGCAGGTCGTCGCGGCGGGTACTCGAGGCCACGATGTTCAAAGCGGGGAAGATGCGCTTGTTGGAGAGGTTGCGGTCGAGCTGCAATTCCATGTTTCCGGTGCCTTTGAACTCTTCGAAGATTACTTCGTCCATTTTGGAACCGGTGTCTATCAACGCCGTGGCCAAGATGGTGAGCGAGCCGCCGCCTTCGATGTTGCGGGCCGCGCCGAAGAAGCGTTTGGGCTTGTGCAACGCGTTGGCGTCCACACCGCCTGAGAGTACTTTGCCCGAGGCGGGGGAGACGGTATTGTAGGCGCGCGCCAAGCGGGTGATGGAGTCAAGGAAGATGACCACATCGTGTCCACATTCTACCAACCGTTTGGCTTTCTCCAAGACGATGCCGGCTATCTTTACGTGGCGGTCGGCAGGTTCGTCGAACGTGGAGGCGATGACTTCGGCGTTGACGGTGCGCGCCATGTCGGTCACCTCTTCGGGACGCTCGTCGATGAGCAGCATAATCATGTAGACTTCGGGATGGTTGGCGGCGATGGCGTTGGCTATCTCTTTCATGAGAATTGTTTTACCGGTCTTGGGCTGGGCCACGATGAGGGCGCGTTGTCCCTTGCCGATAGGGGTGAAGAGGTCGACGATGCGCACAGACAACGGGTCGGAATGGTTGCCTTTGCAGAGCTGGAACTTCTCGTCAGGGAAAAGTGGAGTGAGGTGCTCGAAGGGCACGCGGTCGCGCACGAAGGCGGGATCGCGTCCGTTTATTTTGGACACTTTGACTAACGGGAAGTACTTCTCGCCCTCTTTGGGCGGGCGGATGATGCCGTCTACCACATCGCCTGTTTTTAGTCCAAAGAGTTTTATCTGTGACTGTGATACGTAGATATCGTCGGGCGACGAGAGGTAGTTATAGTCCGAGGAACGCAGGAATCCGTAACCGTCCTGCATGATTTCAAGCACGCCGGTGCCGGCCAATATGTCGTCGAACTCGAATGGCTTTTCGCGCTCTACGGGCTTGCGTTCGGGGGCGTTGTAATAGCCTGCTTCGCCGTTGTTATAGGGTTGCTGCATGGGACGCGGCTGCATGGGGCGTTGCTGATAGCTGCCTCGGTTGCCTTGGTTGTTGTCGCGTTGCTTGATGCGCGGGCGTGGTTGCCCCGGTTGCTGGGGCGCTTGCTGGTTCTCTGCCGGTGCGGGAACTTCGGCTTTGGTGGCTTCGAATTTACCTATCAACTCGGTGGGCAGTTCCATTTTCTCGGCGGGAAGGTCTTCAATGGGAATGAAGTCGTCTTCAACGGGGGCGGCTTGGACAGGCGCTTCTTGCCGCTGCATCTCTTCGGCCGGCATGGACGGTGTTTCGATAAATGCTTCGGCCGGCGTGAAGGTCACTTCGGGTGCTTGAGGCGTTTCTTCGGTTGCCACGGCGGGCACGGGAGCGGCGGCTACGCTTGCGGCGGCTTCGGGCTTGTTCTTGCGGGGACGGCCGCGCTTGCGCTTTTGGGGAGCGGCTGCGGCAGTGGAAGCCTCTGTGGTGATGGCCGGTTCTTTGGCCGCTTCGGAGGGTTGGGATTGTTCTTTGGCGGGGTTTTCCTTGGGTTGCTGCTTGTCTGCAGCCGCTCCAAACTCCTTTTTATTTTTACGGCCCGCGGACTCGCTTTCTTTGGGAGAGGCGTTGTCGTTGTTTTTAACGGCCGGAGCGGTGTTTTCATTGTCATTGGAGGTTGCCGTCTCGCCCTCTTTATCGGAGGGAAGGGCTTTGCCCGCGCCTTTCTTCTCTTTCTTGGCGCCGCGCCCATGCTTCTGCTTTTCCTCTTTCCGCTCCTCTTTCAGCTTGTCGGCAGCCACCCGCTTGGTGGCTCCCGCAATGGCCTGCTCGTCGAGTATTCTGTAGACAAGGTCTTCTTTTTTGAGAGAATCGGTTTTCGTGATGCCCAACTCGGCGGCAATAGTTTGTAATTCCGACAAATCTTTGTCGTTTAATTGAATGATATTATACATACAGTATAGGTGTGAATTGTTGCCAATCTATGAAATCTCCCCAAAGGGGGACCTGCGTTGCAACTTATAATTTAAAGGGATTATTTTCGTATTGAACCGTAATCTGTCGATCTCTCCAACCACAGTGGGTTGTTACAGCTTGTTTCAACGGCGCAAAGGTAGTAATTATTTTTATTTCCTTGCCAAAATTACTTTTATTAATTAATTAAATGCGTTTTTTTATCGTTTTAAGGTTTGTACGTCTTTTATGGGCAGGGTATTTATTGTTCGATGCAGGTGCCGTTATCCGCCTATTTCCACCACACCTTTGTAGACCGCGTCTTGCGACAAGAGTTGCGGCACGCCTATGACGAACATCTGCTTGCGGGCCCGGGTAAGCGCTACGTTCAGCTTTCGGTCTATCACCACGCCGTTCTCCACGGTTAAGTTGGCCAATTGTTGCAATTGCACGCTTCGGTTCACACAGAAGGAGTAGATTACGACATCGCGTTCGCTGCCTTGGAAACGCTCCACCGTATCTACCAGCACCTTCTCCAATGCGGCGATTCCCGTTGCCGCAAGTTCTTTCTTAATGAGGGCAATCTGGCTGCGGTAGGGGGTGATGATACCTAAGGTGTGGTCTGTATCGAAACCGGTGGTGGCGGAGTATTGAAGGTAAATGGCGGCCGACAGTCCGGCGGCGATACGCGCTTCTGAAAGGTTCCGCTTGAAGGATTGCGTGGCCGGTTCGGGAAGGGAGGGAATGAAGGCGGTGCGGCGCGTAAGCAAGGGGGCATACGTGTTGCCGGCCAGTTCCGGTGCCAAGGTGAGCTTCCCCGACTGGTGGGGCAGGCCGGCTGTCTGCAGCAATCCGCCGTAGAAGGCGCGGTTGGGAAAGGCGGCCACCTCTTCGTTCATGCGCCCTTG
>JAJPYW010000002.1 GCA_021204715.1 Prevotellaceae bacterium | reverse complement strand
GGTGCAGGTTCACATCAAGGAAACGCATGGCCGCATCAAACAATTCGGGAATGGTGCCTGTCAAATCGCGGCTGTCGCGATAAGCCGTGCCGCCAATGCTGTTGCCATAAAAAGCCACCGCCTTGATACAATACACAGGCCTGTATTGTTGCGGATGCCGCCCGAAATAGAGCAGCCCCGCCAAAGTAAGCTCACCGGTAGGCGTGGCTACACGCAAATTGTTCATCAAGCTGTCAAACGAAAGCCCGAAGTCGCCACGGCCTTTACCATATACACGGTTCAAATAACTGTCAATCTTCTTGTCGTCAAGGTCGGCGAGCGAAGTGCCAGCCACCGGCCATTCATCGGGGTTATAGGCCTTGCTCGCACTGAACAGGCGCAGTATCTCGCTGTTCTCGGTAATGCGTCGCTTGTCGGCACCCTGTTTCACCCAGATATTTCCACCTGCATCTTTATAAGGTTTGTCCACGCCCTCCCCTATATGCACGGCCAGCACCATCTTTCCCACCAACTGCAATGTCTCCGTTTGGATATATACCACAGGGTGCACCATCTCGTTGGCTACATTGGCCACAAACTGCGACAAGCCTTGCACCTCTTCATAACTCAACCCTATAACCGTGCCTTTCTTGTCCTCCACGCCAAAGAGCACCGTGCCGCCCTTGCAGTTGGCAAAGGCCGCAAACTCGGCAGCCAGCGCATTGCCGTTTCCACGTTCCCGTTTAAACTGCAAGCGGCTGGTCTCGCCACAACGTATCTGTTCTATCCAGTTCATCCGTTCCATACTGCCTTTGTCAACCTGCCCAATTGTTCAATGCGTTGCATTTCATAAGGAGGTGCGTGACTAACTTGTTGCAAAAATAATAATAAAGATGATATAACCCTTAAAAATGGCATAGAAATCACACGCCCATTTGCGTCAGAGTGCTCAAATTACATTACCTTTGCACCCACTAAACCAACAACCCGTCAACTTTCGTATGATTCCATTCAAAGACATTACCCCCGCCGACCGCGCGGTCATCACCGCCTATACAATAGCCGGCTCCCGAAGAAGTTGCGACTACTCGTTTGCCAATATGTGCAGCTGGCGTTTCCTCTTCGGCTCCCGCTATGCCCTGCACGAGGGTTTCCTTTTAGTGAAGTACCAAGTACACGGCATGCCCACCTACATGCTGCCTATGGGCGAAGGCGACATGCGCGCCATGATAGAGACACTCATAGCCGACGCCCGCGCGCAAGGCGCGCCCTTCCTGATGTCGGGCATCTGCAAGGAAGCCATTCCGCTGATAGAAGCCCTGCTGCCCGGACGCTTCCACTTCAGCACCGACCGCGACTTGGCCGACTACGTGTACCTGCGCGCCGACCTCGCTTCGTTGGCCGGCAAGAAGCTCCAGCCCAAGCGCAACCACGTGAACAAGTTCAAGCGCATGTACCGCTACGAGTACACCCCCATTACAAAGGAGCGCATCCCCGAGTGCCTCGAGTTGGAAGCCGAATGGTGCAAGGCCAACAACTGCGACCAGCACGAAGGCACCGGCAACGAGCGCCGCGCCTTGGAGTATGCCCTGCACCATTTCGACGAGTTGGGCTTGACGGGCGGCATACTGCATGTAGAGGGACGCATCGTGGCCTTCACATTCGGCTCACCCGTCAACCACGACACCTTCGACGTGCACGTAGAAAAGGCAGACACCGCCATTGAAGGCGCCTACGCCATGATAAACCGCGAGTTCTGTTCGCACATACCCCAGCAGTATATTTACATGAACCGCGAAGAAGACCTTGGCATCCCCGGCCTGCGTAAAGCCAAGCTCTCCTACCAACCCGCCATGCTCATAGAAAAGTATGTGGCGCGCCTCAAGGAAGAGACCGGTGCCGACACCATCGCCGCCGCCGACTTCCGCGCGGAAGCGGAATAAGACACAAAACGGAAATGGAAGCAAACGCCGACAGCAGCCCGCGCCAGCAAGTAAAAGCCCTGTGGAAACTGTGCTTCAACGACAGCGACGCCTTCACCGACCTTTACTTCCGCCTGCGCTACTCAGACGAGGTTAACCAGTGCCTTCAAGAAGAGGGGAGGGTAGTCTCGGCCCTGCAACTGCTGCCCTACACACTCACCTTCCTTGGCACCACACTGAAAGCCGATTACATCTCGGGCGCCTGCACCCACCCCCACTACCGCAAGCACGGCCTGATGCGCAAGCTGTTGCAGCAATCCTTCCGGCACTCCTACCGCAACGGCGTCGACCTCTCCTTCCTGATACCCGCCGAACCCTGGCTCATCGACTACTACGCCCGCTCGGGCTACGCCCCCGTGTTCCAATGCACCCGCCGCCTCTTCACCACAGCCGGCACGCCCACTTCCCCGTACCCGCTCCACTTGGAAAAGACCACCCAATACCGGCCCGCCGCCTACACCTACCTTCTTGCCAAGCAAGCCCGGCGCCCCTGCTGCATCCTCCACAGCGAAGCCGACTGGCGCGTAGTCCTCGCCAACCTCGCACAATTCGGCGGCGCGGTCTACACCCTTAGCGGCGACAAAAAAGAGACCGACAAAGAAGCCGGAAACCAAGCGGCCGACGCAAGCGGCGCATGCAGCGACCGTCATGAAACTTTATCAAGCGAAGCCCACAACCCTGCCACCGACACAAGCAACGAAATCCATGCCTTAGCCATCGCCTACCCCACCGAGGCCGACGGCCTTGTCGTAGGCGAGCTGCTCGCCGACAACACCGCCCTCGAAACCCAACTGTTACACGCCATCTGCCACGACCGTGCAGCGACCACCCTTTGCGTGCAAACCCCGCCCCAAGCGGACGCACCCTGCCTCAACATGGGCATGGCCCGCCTTGTTCGCATACCCCACATTATGCAACTGTACGCCCAAGCCCACCCCGCCACCACAATGGAATTCACGCTCACCGACAACGACCTTCCCGCCAACACCGGCCACTACACCCTGCGCGGCGGCACCTGCCAATTCACCCCCGGCGCAGCCCCCGCCCGGGCTCGTATGC
>JAJPYW010000262.1 GCA_021204715.1 Prevotellaceae bacterium | reverse complement strand
TCATCTCTGCAGAGATGAGGTGGTCATCTCTGTGAAGATGAAGGTGTCATCTCTGTAGAGATGAGGGTGTCATCTCTGCAGAGATGAGCGTGCCGGTTTGGAATACGGATGCCGACACAGCGCCCGGCTTGTGGTAAAATAAAGCGACACTTAAAACGGTCTGATTGAAGCCTGCCACGGATTATGCCTGTTTTTGCAAACTTTTATGCGCGTGTATCAATTAATTAGTAGGGGTATATACCCCCACCTATTTTCGTGTACATTACCCAAAAAGTTTGCAAAAACAGCCGGCATCCGTGGCAGACGATCATATCGGTACACGTAATATGTTTATATTAAACCTATTACAGAAATCAATTTCTGCCACGGATTTTCACGGATGTGTGGAAAAGATAAATTATCATGTCAAAAACGGGCTTGAAAACCACTTGCTTGGAAATGGTATGATTTGTTGGAAAAAGCGTAAGAAAACGAAGAACCCTGACATATCCGTGGCAGAAAAAAGCCAATGTAAGCAGTTCCTTAATATTGACATTAACCACTACATAACCCTTTAACTGTTGCCATGTCACGCCAGAAGCATCTTCACAGCCGTAACCTCGATATGCTGCAACTCACAGTAGCCACACCCAAAGCCCCACCTGCCCTCGCATCGGCGAAATCAGGGAAAAGGGCATGTTAGGGGGTTCATCCCGAAAGCAAAAAGCAGGGGACGGACTTCCGCACGCCATGGAGTGGAATCCGTCCCCTTTTCAGTGCCGGGGCTTGTGCCCGGCTATCGCAAGTACCTATTGAAATAACATGGGCGGTTGTTGTCTTACCCCCGTCACTGCTCGGCCGTCATGTCGGCGGTAGTGGGCCAGTAAGGATTCTGGTAGAGCGTGGAAAGACCGGCGCTCTCCACCAATTGGAACTGCTTGGCCATGATGGGATACAGGTAATGGGCCATACGCCATGTGCAGCCGTTGTAGCCCCACTGCGTAGGGTTTTTCTCGAAAGGACGCAGGTACTCGCTCTTGTCGGGAGAAGATACGGTGGAGCTGGTCGAGTTGTCGTAAGTCAAATCGACACTGTCATACCAATCCTGCATGGGTGTGTTCCACAAGTGGAAACCTTCCAAATGGCAAGGCGTGTGGATGAGCTGGTCCATGGAACGCCAGCGGCGCAGATCCATATAGCGGAGGCCTTCGGCGATGTACTCGCAACGGCGCTCGCGGCGGATATTATACAAGGTAGCGTCTACTAACTCGCCGCCGGAATAGGCTCCCCAGTCGTTCTCGGCTTCTTTACCCATGTCTGTCAAGGAAATGGTCTTGTCGAAGTCGGTGTCTACGCCGGCACGTTGACGTATCAGCGTCCAATACTCTCGGGCAGTCTGGTCAAGGGTTCCATACCGCAAGTAGTAGGCCTCCATGTAGTTGAGCAGCGCCTCTGCCGAGCGGAAGTGCACCTCGGCCGTATAACCGGCACCGTTGCCGTAATGCTTGCGGTTGAAGGAGCCTCCTTTGTGCAGGGCATAGCCGGTGGAATAACCGCGTTCAATGTCGCCCACCGTGATCAAAGGATAGGGTTCCACCCCGTCCTCGCCGTTCTCGCCGGTGGGTATATTGTCGCCTTCATTGTTGTCCATCTCGATGAAGACGTCTTTCTGTCCCGGTTCTTTCAAGAAGACGCTCAGACGGGTATCGCGGTTGCGGCGCACGTCGGCAATGGTCCGGTCGCCCATGTAGTAGCCGTCGCCGGTAGCGTAGTCGCCGTGGGTGTAGACCGGGGTACCGTCAGCCATGAGGAAGTTCTGCACGAATCCGCGTGTCAAACCAGTTTGTTTGTTACCACGTCCGGCGTATGCGTTGATATTGTGCGTGGAAATACTGCGGGCATGCTGCTGCCAAAGTAACACTTCGGGGTAGCCGGAGAGATCCTCGGATGCGAACATGTCGTAATAAGGATTGGCGGCCTCGCCTTCCGACTGTTGCAGCACGCCGGTGTTCACGGTAAGGCTGCCTTTATAGGCTTCGGCCACCGCCTTGGAGGCGCTGACGGCAATGTCGAGGAAGTACGTTATCTCGTTGTCAATGCTGCCCGAAGGGTACGTGTACGTGCCGTAAAGGTCGGTACCGGGCCAACCGTTTCCACCTGGTACGAAAGCGGTTCCATGGAAGTTTTGCAGCCATGTGGCTTCGTTCAACGCCACGCGCGATTCAAGCAACTTGGCCAAGTCTTTGTTGATGCGGGTGGTGGACATCTCAGCATCGCTCATGTAGAGGTAGGCGCTGTCAAGGTCTTGAATGATGAAGCGGGCCACTTCGTTGCGCGGGAAGCGCCGGCTGGCTTCGGCCAACTCTTGCATGTCGTTGTTCAAAGGTTCTTTGATGATGGGGAAGTCGCCAAAGAGCAACTCCTTGGTGAAGTAAATGTAAGCTCGGAGAAAGTAGGCCTCGCCGATGTAATGCTTGATGCCCGACACGGAACCGCTGATGGTGTTCTCACTTCCGTTCAGGCTGCCGCCGAACTTGGGAAGCACCTCGGTGAGGAAGTAGTTCATGCGGTAGATGCGCTCAAAGTTCCAGTTGGAGCTTTCTGAATGGTCTACTTTCCATTGGTCGGTGGTATAGCGGGTGGCCGCATTAATGCCTATTTGATTGTCTGTTCCAGAATCTTGCCCGAATACACCGTAGTTCCAATTACCGTAGTTGGGCAGGATGTTGGGGTATTCATCGTCTAAATAGGCCTGCAGTTGAGATTCCGAGGAGAAGTAGACCTCGGGGGAGACAGTCGACATGGGCTCTTTGTCCAAAAAGTTGTCGCAAGCGGTGAGACCGGCAACCAACGTGGTTGCCAGCATGGCATTGATTATATATGTTTTCTTTAGTTTCATAATGTATCTTCTTTTAAAGGGTTAGAGCGAAATACTTACACCGAACGACCATGTCCTTGAGAGGGGGTAGGCGTTGCCTCCACCGTCGGAGTAGCCTCCGCTGAGTGTCTCGGGATCGAACAGGCGGGAGAGCTTGGTGCCGGTCCACAGGTTCTCGCCCGATACGAATACACGGCAGTTACTGATACCTATACGCTGGGTAAGGGCGGAAGGAATGGTGTAGCCCAACTGAAAGTTCTTCAAGCGGATATAGGCGGCGTTCTGCAGGTAGCGGCTCTGCTCTTCTTGGTTTTTGGTGTCGTCGAATATGGGACGCGGGTAAAAAGCGTCGGTGTTGGCGGCTATCTTGTGGCCCTCCAAGCCGATGGCGTCGGCATGGAAGTAGTCTGCATGTTCCTTGAAGCCGGTGGACCACCATTCACTTCCGTAAACGCCCCAAAACATCATCGAGCTGCTGGTATAGTCGCGCTTCATGACACCTTGGAAAAAGAGGCGCATGTCGAAGCCTTTGTAGTTAGCGTTCAAGTCAAGTCCGAAAAGGTAACGCGGGGTGTTGTTGCCGATGACCTTCAAGTCGCCGTGGTCGCCAAGTGTCTGGCCGCCTTTGGTTATGCCGTCCTTGCCATCCAAGTCGGCGTACATGATGTCGCCGGCCGTCCAGTTGGTGCCTATGGCACTCTGTCCGCCCACTTTGTTGAGGTGCGCCTGCATTTGGTCATCGGTCTTGGCGATGCCTACGGTCTTGAAGCCCCAGATTTCGCCCGTTTCGCGCCCGGCAATGTAGGTGCTGATGGAGTTGGTGGGGTTGCCGGGATAGCGGTCAATGTAGGTGCGGGCATCGGATACGTTCAGCTTCACACCATATCCCAAACCGAATTTTGTCTGGTCTTGCCAGCTCAAGGTGAGTTCCCAACCTTTGGTCTTCAAGTCGCAGTTGTTGGTCTTGGGGGTACCGATACCTAAGGTGGCGGGCAACTCTTCCGAAGGGCCTACCATGTTGTCGGTGAAACGCACGTAGGTGTCGAAGGTACCGCTCAGGCGGTTGTTGAACAAACCGAAATCAAGGCCCACATTCCATGTGCGCACTTTTTCCCAAGTCAGCGAGGTGGAGATGAGATCGCCTACGTAAGCCGTGTTGGGCATGTTTCCGTCCTGCAGCCAGCTGCCGGCCACTTGGCTCAGTACCATGGTGCGGTAAGTGGGGTACCAATTAGTGGTGTTCATGTTGCCCAACACACCGTAGGAGAAGCGAAGTTTCAACAGGTTGCAGGTGTTGGTAAAGTTTTCCCAGAAGCTCTCCTGCGCGATGTTCCAACCCAAGGAGAAGGAGGGGGAGAGCAACCAGCGGCTGCCTCTGCGGAAACAGGAGGAACCGTCATAGCGCAAGTTGCCTTCAACGAGGTAACGGCCTTTGTAATCGTAGTTCACACGGCCGAAGAAACCGGCGGAAGCCCATTGCAGACGGTGGCCGGCTACCTGTGGGGCTTTGTCGCTGCCGTTACCGTAAAGGTTGGTCACCAAATCCAATTCGGGCAAGTCTTCCACTTGCAAGCCCCAAGCCTGGGCACTGAAAAACTTCTGGCGCATTTCTTCTGATTGGAAACCGGCCATTACTTTAATATTATGGTCATCGTTCACAGTAAAGGAGTAGGTAGAGTAGATATTCCAGTTCATGTAGGTCTCTTTGGTGTAGTCTTGGTAGAGACTGCTGTTGCCGTTGGTGTCGACTATGTTGCCGGCCACATCGTGGTTATAGTAAGGCAAAGAGGTCTGGCGGGTGTCGACATCGTTCAAGCTGTAGTTGAATTCTACGTTGGTAACCCAGTTCTTGACGGGTTCGATAACCAAGCCGGCTTGTTGGTATATTTTGTCGGTCTGCACGTTGCGGGTGCCGCCTTCTGCCAACTGCATGACGGGTGTGTCGGCGTTGCTGTTGTGATAATAGCCGTTTTCATCGTACACGGGCAGGTTGGGCCACGTCTGGCGGCCTATCTTCTCATAAAGTCCGTTGTTGAAGTTGGCGGGACGCTCCAAGTCTTGACGGATGTAGCGTATGCTGTAGTTGAACTTCAACCAGCCGGTGAGCTCGGCACCGAACTTGGCGCTGGCGTTGAACCGTCTCATGGTGTCGTCGGCGGGACGCAACAAGCCGTTCTGATCCAAGTAACCCAACGAGGCATAGTAGTTGAATTTCTCTCCGCCGCCACTGATACTCAAGTTGTGTTCGTGCGAGAAGGAGACATCCTTATATATTTCATGATACCAGTCGGTGTTGGCGAAACCGGTGGTGAAGGGGTCGCCTGCCGGTTTTCCCCAAATGTCGCCGTCTGTGAGCAAGCCGCCACGGTTGGTGCCGCCGGCTGCTTGGAAGTCGAGCATTTGCCGCATGGTCTCGTCAGTAAAGATGGCACCGGAATTGGCGTTATAACCGGCTTGGTTGAAGTAGTTGGCAAAGGTATAGGAGTCCATCTGCCTTGGCATTCGGATGGGGCTGTTGAAGCGGAAGCTGTTGTTGTAATTCACTACCGGCTTGCCGGTGCGCCCTTTCTTGGTAGTTACCAAAATAACGCCGAATGGCGCGCGCGAACCATAGATAGAAGCGGCTGCGGCGTCTTTCAATACGGAGATATTCTCTATATCCTGCGGATTGACGGTATTCAGGTCGCCTTCCATGCCGTCGATAAGGATGAGCGGGCTGCCGCTGGAACCATCGCCAATGGTACCGTTACCACGGATGTTGATGGACATGTTATTGTCTAATTCTCCGGTAGTAGTGGTTATCTGCAAGCCCGGTACCAGGCCTTGCAAGGCTTGGGTGGCCGATGTCACGGGACGGGATTCGAGGTCCTTGGCTGTGGCAAGGCCTACCGAACCGGTCAGGTTCACCTTTTTCTGCGTGCCGAAACCTACTACCACCACTTCTTCCAACATCTCGGTGTCTTCATGTAGGGTGGTGTTGATAGAATTTCTGCCATTCAAGGCAACTTCTTGCGTCTTGTAGCCGATGAAGCTGATTACTAACGTGGCGCCGGGGGAAACGTTGAGTGTGAAGTTACCGTCCAGATCCGTAATGGTACCGTTGGTGACGTTTCCCTTTTCAATGACACTGGCTCCCGTTATGGGTCCCATCGCGTCATTCACCACTCCTTTTACACTAATTGTTGAATTTTGGGCGTTCAAGAACTGAACATTCAACAAGAGCGTCATACAAACAACTAAAGTTGCATAGAGCTTGAACTTTAGATTTTTAAAGCATCTCTGTCTTTCCATTGTACAAACGTTAAGATTAGTATTAAATTGAACTCACAACCGCTTTCACCGTACCGCACCTTTTCACCATGCGTCTTTACGGATGAAAACGTATGCAAAAATCTGCAATTATAACAGCAAAGAACTCTATTATTAGTTCAATCTTGTAGAATTATAGTTCCTGCAGGGAATCTCTTTTAAGGGAAAGAAGGGTGAAAAACAGGGATTGGAATAGACAATCCGTGCTTTCTTGTAATACTGAAAAACGATGAAATGGTGAATTATGGAAGAATGGTTGGTTTTAAACGATACACTTTTGCAACACCAACAAACTTTCACGGCCCATGTTGAAAAGTAAATCAACAATACTCAGATTAGGCAGGAAGCCCAAGCGGTCTTGGAACACTTGATAGTAGGGAACAGGAGTAAAGCGGGAGTCAGCTTGCCGGCAGTCAAGCTTGGGGTGGATGCGGCCGCGCAAGTCGTCAACGCCGGGTGTGCCGCCGGCTTCGCGGTAGCAGATAGTGCGCGACATTTGTGGAGCTATCTCTATAAGTTCGCAAAGGCGGTGGCACAAAGCTTCGTTGAAATCAAGTAAAAAGGTGTATCGTGTCTCGTAAAAGGGGTGCAGGTCGTCTTGGTAGTAGGTAAAAAATGGAGTTTGGTTGTAGGCGGAAACGAGTGCGTTCCAATGCAGGTGACACCAGTTGCCGTGGTCGGAGATACGGATGTCTTTCATATAGCACTTCCCGCCTTCAGGCTTGATGATGGGGACCGTGAGGGTGAGCGGTCCACCGGGGCCGGCGATAACGCAGCGGTTGCGGTAACTCTGCTTCTGGTAATGGTCGTACTGTTCGATGAAGACTTGGTCGTAAGCCATCAACTTGGTGAAGTAAGCGACTGGCGGCAAGTAGGCAGTGGTCAAGAGTACGCACTTCATGGTCAACGGGATTGAGGCTTATAACAAACTTATCCTGCGGGAAAGACTTTCAACCGACGTGCTTAGCGGATTCTTCTGAACATCCGCTTCCAACGGATGTGTCCGTTGAACCAACCGCGCCTGTCGTCAAGCGAAAGCCAGATGCAGGCGGCTTTACCGATGAGGTGGTCTTGCGGAACGAAACCGAACAATCGGGAGTCGCCCGGGTTGACAGTGTTGTCGGCGCCCACCCAATAATAATCTTTTGTGAAACGGCACCGGTTGACCGGCTTGCCGTCTACAAAGAGGGTGTCGTGCTTGATTTCAGCTCTCCGCCGCTCGTGTAACAGCAAGGTGTTGCAAAGCAATACCCGGTTCCACGGGTGTACATCAATGACGCGACCGCGAGCGGGGATGATTAAAGGAAAGAAAGCGGGGAGTATTGTATCGGCGTTCACCGTCATCAAAGAGACGGTATCGGTTATCGCCCCGTCAGCACCTCGAACAGCTTCCTTTAGACTGTTTATTTCTTCCTTGTTCCCTATCGTCTTGATGTTGTCAGCCGGCAAAGGAAGGAATGTGTTGTCCACCCAAAGGGTGTCGCCGGCAGTGGCCAAACAACGGCCGATGAACACTTCCCGCCGGCTGATGACGGCAGTGGAACGACCAGCCGGGTTGTTGAATACCATCAAGTCGTTTTTTGAAACGGGACATGCTCCGAGACGGCGATAGCCCCAAAGTGCCATCAAGGGAAGCCGTAGCCCATAGCTCCAACGGTTCACCAAGATGCGCTCCCCGCTGTATAAACTGCCTTGCATACCTTGACAGGGAATTCTGTAAGAGGTAGCTACGCAACCGCGCAAGAGTGCTGCGACAAGCAACGCTCCTATTATAACAAGGAGGATTCTCAAGCGGTTGTTCATGGTAGTAAAAAGGTATAAGTTCAGTCGCCGGGAACCCACTTGAAGAGGCGGCTCCAACGGATGTGTCCATCAAACCACGCACGGTCTTTGTCTAAAGAAAGCCAGATGACCAAGGGTTTGCCGACCACATGGTCTTCAGGGACGAAACCCCAGTAGCGGGAATCGGCGGAGTTGTGGCGGTTATCGCCCATCATCCAATAGTAGTCCATTTGGAAAGTGTAGCTGTCGCACTTTTCACCGTTGATATAGATGCCGTCGGCACGCTTCTCCAAGCGGTTCCCTTCGTAGGCCTCTATGCAACGTTCATAGACGGGCAAATTCTCCTCGGTCAGTGTAATGGTGACGCCTTTGGCAGGAATCCATACGGGACCGTAGTTGTCGCGCGTCCAGCCGCTGTTCAGGTTCAAGGGGTACATCTGCCCGGAAAGAGTCTCGGGCTCACGGATAATACGGCTCACTAATTTCTTGTTTCCGGCAAGCGTGTCGTACATTTTTTTGGTGAGCGGCAAGTGGTAAACCGGGGCGAGCCGGCCGCCGGCGTCACGCTGGCGGAAACCCATTTCCACCAATCCCTCTTCGTAGGCGTACTCATCGTTCATGAGTACACGGTCGTCCTCACTGATACCCAACTCTCGAAACAGCGTTTCCGGAATGTAAGGGCCGGTGGTCTGCACAAAATAATTGAACTGGAGGTTCTCAGGATTCTTGAAAGGCGCGCCGTTGATGTAGACTTGGGTGTCCTTGATTTGTAACGTGTCGCCCGGAAGCCCCACGCACCGTTTGACGTAATTCTCCCTACGGTCGACAGGACGTGTCACCACCTTCCCGTAGATGCCCGGATTGCTCCGGATGAATTGACTGCCCGCACTGTAATAGAGTTGGTAGACGGCTTGTTGCTGGGCGGACGTCAAGCTGTCCATATTGATTTTCTTGGGATAGAGACGCTGCCCTTCCCGATAGGACAGGCTATAGAAATCTTCCGCTTGGTTATTCAACGCCACGGTGTCGCCGGCGGGGAAGTTGAATACCACAATGTCACCTCGTTCCACCTTGCCGAAACCAGCCACACGCTTGTAGCTCCAATGAGGCCAATCCAAATAGGATTTCACGTTGAGCCCGGGCAAGGTGTGCTGGGTTAAAGGAAGCGACAAGGGCGTGTTGGGTACGCGCGGTCCGTAACTTATTTTGCTCACATAAAGATAATCGCCCACCAAAAGCGACTTCTCCAACGAAGAGGAGGGTATCTGGTAGTTCTGGAACACGTAAAGATTGACGAAATAGACGGCCACAAGTGCGAAGAGAATGGCATCCACCCAACTCATTACAGCACGCAGTCCCTTGTTGTTGGAACGTTTCCACCATCCCCAAGGTATTATTTTGGAAATATAAGCATCATAGATAACAGGAACTAATATGAGTCCCCACCAACTCCTTACCCAAACCAAAAAGGCAAGATAAAGCAACAGGACGATGCTAAGTTTAATCCAGCGGGCTGCCGGTTTTCGGGAATGTTTTCCCTTTTCATCGAAAGTATTTGGGCGACTGGCACCGTTCGGGACTTGTGTTTGGAAATTCATCTTTTCTCTGTGGATTTGCAGTAATCATGGATACATTGTCGGAAGGACTTTCCACTGTCTACGTGGTAACGTTTCCGTCAGTTTTTTCTATTTAAGAAACGGGAAGAGGTCATCCATCCCCAAAAGACCTTGATGGGTTGCGGTAAATTCGGCGGCCAGCACGGCACCAAGTGCGAAACCACGACGGTTCTTGGCGTCGTGTATCAAGGTGAGGGAATCTGCTTCGGATTCATAACGGATGCAGTGGATACCCGGCACTTCTCCTTCGCGAACGGAGTGTACCGGCAGTTCGTCAGAAGCATGACAAGTGGAGCCTTGCACCATTCCATCGGGTGTTTGCAGGGTACCTTTCACCCACTTCCGCTTACGGTCAAGACGTGCCACAATGTCATTGGCCAAGGTAATGGCCGTTCCGCTGGGGGCATCTAATTTATGGATGTGGTGCGTTTCGCTCATGGTGACGTCATAGCCGGGAAAATCATTCATGATAGACGCCAGGTAGCGGTTCACCGCCGAGAAGATGCTCACGCCCAAACTGAAATTGGAGGACCAGAAAAGGGTGTCGCCTCTTTTGGCACAACGCTCTTCGATCTCTTCCAAATGACCGTCCAACCAGCCGGTACTGCCCGAAACCAACTTCACGCCGGCATCGAATGTTTTCATGCAGTTGCCGTATGCCGCTTGGGGACAAGTAAACTCGATGGCCACATCAGCCTGTTTGAATGCTTTCGAGCCGAAAGCCTCCGGATTGTCTATTTCGACAATACAAGCAATCTTGTGCCCCCGCTTGCAGGCGATTTCCTCTACGGTCTTGCCCATCTTTCCATAACCTATCAATGCAATGTTCATGGCTATTTATTCCTTTTCTTGAAATATAGTGGCAAAGATACGCTTTTAGTGCTGTTTTTGAACATGAAAGGGCGCGAGACACGCTAACTTTTAACAATGTTTGGGCGAATTCTTTCAAGAATCCCCTTTCAAGGTAGTAGGGAAAAGTTGTATTTTTGCAGCATGTTAAAATCAAGGCTGCATAAGAGGTTGAAGCCGTTCTTCCGCCGTTGGGGAAGTGCCTTGTTGATAGGGGGCTTGGTCTACTCCTGTGCCAGTATCGGGCACTTGGAAGGGGGGCCGAAGGATGAGATGCCGCCCCGTTTCCTGACCAGCACACCCTTGCCGGGTGAACTTCAAGTGACCAAAAAGAAGTTCTCCATTGTTTTCGACGAATACCTCAAACTCGACAAGCCGGGTGAAAAGATTGTCTTCTCCCCGCCGCAAATACAACAACCTGAGGTCAAGGCCAGCGGGAAGCGCATCATCGTCTCTTTACAGGACACTCTCATAGACAACACCACTTATACCATCGACTTCGGCGACGCCATCCAAGACAACAACGAGGGGAATCCGCTCGAAGGTTTCACCTACACCTTCTCCACGGGCGACCATTTGGACTCGTTGGCAATTTTAGGAACCGTACTCAACGCCGCTGACTTGGAGCCGGTGAAGGGCATGTTGGTGGGGCTACACTCCAACATGGCCGATTCAGCCTTCACCACCCTGCCTTTCGACCGTGTGGGACTTACCGACAGCCGGGGACAATTCTCCATCCGCGGGGTGTCTCCCGGCGAATACCGCATCTTCGCCTTGCAGGATGCCGACCAGAATTACATGTATTCACAGCCTACCGAAGCCATTGCCTTCAACGACACGCTCATCATCCCTTCCGCCGAAATGAGCGTCAGGCAAGATACCATGTGGCTCGACTCGCTCACGGTGGATACTATCTTTGAAGAAAGCTTCACCCATTTTATGCCCGACAACGTGTTGCTGCGTTGCTTCAAGGAGACGAAATACTCGCAACGGCTGCTGAAGACGGAGCGGTTGGTGCCCTACAAGTTCTCTTTCTATTTTACCGCGCCTGCCGACACGTTGCCGCTGATTGAAGGGCTGAACTTCGATCCAAAAGACGCCTTCATCGTAGAGTACCCCACGGGGCGCATCGACACCCTGAACTACTGGATAAAGGATACCCTGCTCTATCAGTTAGACACTTTGCGCATGAAGCTCTCCTATCTATACACCGACACTTTGGATCAGCTCGTTCCCCGCACCGACACCTTGAACATTATCTCCCGCTTGAGTTACCAACGATACAAAGAGCGTGAACAAGAGGCGGAAGAACAAGAACTCAAGGCGCAGGAAAAGCAGAACAAGCGGAAATCCAAGAAGAAGGACACCCAAGAGAAGCCTAAGAACAAGTCATTAAGTGTTAACGTCTATGCGCCCAATTCATTAGATGCCTACGACTACCTCTCCTTTACGTTCGAGGAACCTATAGTCAACATCAACGACACGGCCTTCCACGTGCGGCACAAGGTAGACACCCTGTGGTATGACATACCTTTTGATTTCCAGCAAGACAACATCGAGGTGAAACAGTATAACATCTATGCCGACTGGGCGTTCGGAGAGAACTATCAATTGGAGGTTGACACGCTGGCTTTCCAAGGTTTGTTGGGATTATCCACCGACCCTATCAAGAAAGAGTTCAAGGTGAAGACGCCCGAGGAGTACGGACAAATCTATTTCAATATTACAGGAGCCGATTCCATCGCCTTCGTGGAGTTGCTCGACGCACAGGACAAAGTGGTGCGTACCGTTTCGGTCTCGCCCACCGGCAGAGCCGACTTTTTCTACTTGAATCCGGGCAAGTACTGCGCCCGCCTTATCAACGACACCAATGGGAACGGCATTTGGGACACAGGCAATTATGCCGAGAAACGGCAGCCCGAGCGAGTGTACTACTATCCACAGCAATTAGAGCTGAAAGCCAACTTCGACCTGTTGCAAGATTGGAACATACTGGCTTTACCGCTCGACAAGCAGAAGCCCGATGCCATTAAGAAGCAAAAACCCGATGACAAGAAGAAAAGATAGTCCATACACTTTGGTAGAGGCGGCAGCGCTTCCGGCACGGGAAGACAGGGTAGTCCAATGGCGAAGAGGGCTGTGGACGGCTTTGTGGCTGACTGTATGGTTGTGTGCCGTCACCCTGCCCGCACCGGCAAAGGCGCAATGTACAGCCGAGAACCATGCCTTCAATTCGGGAGAGCGCATTGTTTATGATCTCTACTTCAACTGGAAGTTCATTTGGAAGAAGGTGGGGGTCGCCAGCTTGGAGACCACCTCCACCACGTACAAGTCCCGCCCGGCCTACTGTTTGGACATGCTTTCCACCAGCAGTAAGAAGACCGATTTCTTCTTTAAGATGCGCGACACGCTCACATGCTACATCAGCGACCGCTTGGAGCCCATGTACTTCCGCAAAGCGGCCGTCGAGGGCAGCCGTTACACCATAGACGAAGCTTGGTTCTCATACGAAGACGGCATTTCTCACGTCAAGCAGAAGCGCACGTGGTACAGTCCCCAGCGAGAGCCCCAGTACACGGAGTTTCAAGACGACAGCCGCTGCATCTTCGACATGCTCAGTATCCTTGCGCAGGCCCGCTCCTACGACCCGACCGATTACAAGGTGGGCGACCACATCTTCTTCCCCATGACTACCGGCCGTAAGGTAGAGGAGCAGGCGTTGGTCTACCGCGGCAAGGAGAACGTGAAAGCCAACAACGACACCACCTACCGTTGCTTGGTATTCTCTTTCGTGGATTACATCAAGAAAGGCAAAGAGAAAGAAGTCATCACCTTCTACGTCACCGACGACCTGAACCACCTGCCCATCCGCTTGGACATGTACTTGAACTTCGGGTCTGCCAAAGCCTTCTTCAAGAACGGGCGGAACATCCGCTACCCATTGACCTCCGTAGTGCAGAAGAAGAAGTGAAGAGAATTTGACTATCTTTGCAGCAGATAATAAATATAATAAGTAAAGAACAGCTATATGGCCTTAAAAGCAGGTATCGTCGGGCTGCCCAATGTGGGCAAATCCACCCTATTCAACTGTCTGTCCAACGCCAAGGCGCAAGCGGCAAACTTTCCATTCTGCACCATCGACGCCCAGATGGGGCAAGTATCCGTGCCCGACGCACGGCTCACGCGGTTGGCCGAGTTGGTACACCCCGGGCGCATTGTTCCCGCCGTGTGCGACATCGTCGACATCGCCGGCTTGGTCAAAGGAGCCAGCAAGGGCGAAGGATTGGGCAACCAGTTCTTGGCCAACATCCGCGAGTGCGACGCCATTATCCACGTGCTGCGTTGCTTCGACAACGGCAATATCGTCCATGTAGACGGATCGGTGAACCCCGTGCGCGACAAGGAGATTGTCGACACCGAACTACAACTGAAAGACTTGGAGACGGTAGAGAACCGCATCAAGCGGGTGGAGAAGGTAGCCAAAGTGGGCGGCGACAAGCCGGCCAAAGTAGAGTATGAGTTACTCTTGCGCTACAAAGACGCGTTGGAAAGGGGGCAAAGCGCGCGCACCGTGGCCTTCTTGAACGAAGACGAAGAAGCCTGTGCCAAGCAACTCTTCCTGCTCACGTCCAAGCCGGTACTCTACGTGTGCAACGTAGACGACGCTTCGGCAGCCACCGGCAACCACTATGTAGAAGAAGTGCGCCAAGCCATCGCTCCCGAAGGGGCGCAGCTGCTGGTCATCTCCGCAGGAAGCGAAGCCGACATCGCCGAGTTGGAGAGTTATGAAGAGAAGCAGCTCTTCTTGGAAGACTTAGGTTTGGAAGAGAGCGGATGCAACCGCCTCATCAAGGCCATCTACAGCCTGCTGAACCTCGAGACCTTCATTACCGCCGGAGAAATGGAAGTAAAAGCCTGGACCTACCGCAAAGGATGGAAAGCCCCCCAGTGCGCCGGTGTCATCCACACCGACTTCGAGAAAGGGTTTATCCGCGCCGAAGTCATCAAATACGAAGACTACATACGTTACGGCAGCGAGGCAGCCGTGCGCGAGGCGGGCAAGATGAGCGTGGAAGGCAAAGACTACGTGGTGCAAGACGGCGACATCATGCATTTCCGATTCAATGTCTAAAGACAAGAGGAGCAAGCACAAAGAACAAGAGAAGCCAAGCATAAAGAATAAGAAATGCCAAGCTGATAGAACAAGAGATGCCAAGCATACAGCATAAGGAACGCCAAGCACAAAGAACAAGAGATACCAAGCATATATAATAAGGAAAGCCGGGCATACAGCATAAGAGAAGCAAAACATAAAGAAAGCGAGGAGCGAATATGATAACACCGTTGTTCATCCATTGGAATCCCAACCCCGAACTGTTCAACCTCTTCGGGGCAGTACCCATCCGCTATTACAGTCTGCTGTGGATAGTAGGCCTCATCTGCTCGTTCCTGAGCGTGCGCCGGCAGTACCGCGACAAGCAGATAAGCGACGACAAGTTCGAGCCACTCTTTTTCTACTGCTTCTTCGGCATCCTGATAGGCTCGCGCTTGGGGCATTGCCTCTTTTACCAGCCCGACTACTACCTGCACCACCTCACCGAGATAATACTCCCCGTCAAGATCCTGCCCGGCGGCGGTTGGAAGTGGACAGGCTACGAAGGCTTGGCCAGCCACGGGGGCACTTTAGGACTGATTATCGCCCTATGGTTTTACTGCCGCAGCAAGAAGATGCACTACATGGACGTGCTCGACATGATAGCCGTGGGCACCCCCTTCTGCGCCTGCTGCATCCGCTTGGCCAACCTGATGAACTCCGAAATCATAGGCAAAGCCACCCAAGTACCTTGGGCTTTCATCTTCGAGCGCGTGGACATGGTGCCCCGCCATCCGGCACAACTCTACGAAGCCATCGCCTATTTCATCTTCGGCATAGTCACGATCATCCTCTACAAACGCGGTCTTACGATAAGGCAGAAAGAGCGCATCGACCTGAAGCGGCTGCCCGCGCGCGTCTCGCTGCTCTCCTTCCCCTACACCCGCGGTTTCTTCTTCGGGCTCTGCCTCATAGAGATATTCCTCTTCCGCTTCTTCATTGAGTTCCTCAAAGAGAACCAAGTAGATTTCGAGGCCAACATGTCGCTCGACATGGGCCAGTGGCTCAGCGTGCCCTTCGTCCTGTTAGGCGTGTACTGCATGTTTTTCTACGGCAGAAAGCGCAAGTAGCCCCCTGCGGGGAAAGCGGCCGAAGCTTTTATAAGAGAGAAGCTGACACCTTTATAAGAGAAAAACCGATGTCTTTATAAAAGAGATGACGACACCTTTATAAGACAGATGCCGATACTTTTATAAGACAGACACCCACGCTTTT
>JAJPYW010000281.1 GCA_021204715.1 Prevotellaceae bacterium | reverse complement strand
GTGCTTTTCAATTTGTATTACCAGCACGATGAGTTGACCGCCTCGGCCTACGCCCTCGGTATTTACTATACCAACGACATCGTCTACTATGACGAGGATGGCTACTACTGGTTTGTGAGCCGCGCCGACGACGTTATCAAGAGTTCGGGCTACCGCATCGGGCCCTTTGAAGTGGAGAGTGCCTTGATGAGCCACCCCGCCGTGTTGGAGTGTGCCATTACGGGCGTGCCCGACGCCATCCGCGGCATGGTGGTGAAGGCCACCATCGTGTTGGTGGACGAGTATAAAGCGCGTGCCGGCAAGGAGCTCGTCAAAGACTTGCAGGACCACGTGAAACGGGAGACGGCGCCTTATAAATACCCCCGTGTCATTGAGTTCGTCGAGGAGCTTCCCAAGACTATATCGGGAAAGATACGGCGTGTGGAGATCAGGGAGAAGGACAATGAAGGGCAGGAGGAATAAAAGTTGCCACGTTGTACACCTCTTTATATAAGGTATTCTTCACCCTCTCATAATCTTTTCCGCTGTCCAACGCGCCCCAAGCCATGAGGCGCATGGGCAGGTATCGGCTCTCTTCCTTGGGACGGTAGGGCGGCTGCATATACGGTTTGTCCCAAAGGGTGAAGCCAAGCCTATGGTAGAAGTCTACGCGCCTTCGGGCTATCTCCGTTTCGGGCATCTCCACTTCCAATACAATGGGTTCATCGGGGGTGGAGCAAAGCTGTTTCAAGGCTTCCGTGCCTATGCCGCGCCCCCGCAACCGGGGCGCGATGGCGAAGTGCTCTATGTAGCGGAAGCCTTGGAACGACCAGTAGTTGAGCAGGCCGGCCGGCTGTCCGCCGTGCAGGATGACGTGGGCGTGGAAGTCGGCTTTTGTCTCAATAAACAGACGCAACACTACCGGTGGCCGGTACTCCTCCCGTGGGAAGGAGCCGGCCATCAGTCGTTCCATGTATGCGTACTGCCTGCTGTCCCGGGCGGTGACGCGCTGCAGTGTGGCCACCCCCTCGCGCCTTAGTCTTCGTCGGTATAGAACTCGATTATCTTGCGGATGGCACGCTCGCACACGGGGCAGAAATTGGGAATGACGTTGCTGCGCATGCGGCAGTCGAACGACGGGCGGTACATGCCTTTGAGCGAGTAGGAGGCGCCTTCATAAAGCCCTACAGGGTATTGTTCGGCCATCTCCACGGGCGTGGGGTTGGGGGTACCGGGGGCTACCAAGTCGGCCCACTTGCCGGCGAAGTCCACTTGTGTGGTGATGTTCTGCTCCCAAGGCTCCACATCCAAAGGATAGGAATCGGTGGTGACATCGTCCTCGTAGGCATACTCGTCGGCCAAGCCGCCGAAGCTGTGGCCGAACTCGTGCACGATGACCGGCCGGGTGAGTGCGTTGTGGGCCGTGGAGAGGGTGAACGAGTTGTACACGCCGCCGCCGCCGTACACTTCGCTGTTGGCCAAAATGATGATGTGCTCGTAAGGAATACCGGCCAAGGCGTCGTTTATCTGCTTCACGTTGGTGGTGGTGAGGTAGCGGTCGGAGTAGAAGGTGCTGAAGTGCGAGCCGAAAGCGGTCTGTTTCCAGATGTTGTCCTTGGGGATGCTCACGCCGCTGTCCTTCGAGGGCGAGGCCACGGCCACGATGTTGAAGCGGTCTCGCATCGAGGTGTAGGGTTCGTGTGAAAAGAGGCTCTCGGTGGCGTCCTCGGCGTCTTTATAGAAGATATCCATCTCGTCTTCGGTATAGCCTTCGGCCAAGAAAGCGATGTCTATGCAGTCTTTGCTGTCGCCGCTCTTCAAGATGTACTTGTGGGGCGTGACGTTGGACAGGCCCTTCTGCTCAATCAAGATGTCGTCGGGAAGCACGGTGTGCGTCAAGGTGGCGCGCACGTCGTGGCGGCCGTCGAGCAGCTTAATCTCCACCACCGCGGGCCGCTGCGGGAAGGGCAGCAGCACGGTGTATTCAAACGACTTGGTCACTTGTTTGGCCTCTTCGGTCTCGGCAAGCCACTCTTGGAACAGTGTGGAGAAGGAGGTCATGTAAATGACGGTGCCGTCCTGGGCGTCGCGCATGATGACCTGTCCGTTGCCCATCAGCGGCACCTCGCCCAAGTGGTGTCTTCTGCCCGCCCATGCGGGAAGTGAAGAGAGCTTGTCCAAACTGATTTCCTGCTTCTCGAAGTTGCCCGTGAAGATGTAGTCTACCCGCAAGGACTTGTCGATGAAGTAGTCGTCGAAGTTCTGGGCTTGGATTGTCACGCCGGCCAAAAGGCCGCATAACAGCATGATTAACTTTTTCATATTTCTATTGCTTTGGTGAATAATCGGTGCAAGCGCCCGCCGGCGGCGGCGGTAGCTTTTACAAAGATACGGTTTTTTTCCCGCGCCGCGCCGCCCAAGGCGATTATTTTCTGTATCTTTGCCACACGAAAGCATAAAACTGTAACCGTCATGGACAAAGAAAAGATAATCCTCACCGGCGACCGTCCCACGGGGCGGCTGCACATAGGCCACTACGTGGGTTCGCTCAGAAGAAGGGTGGAGTTGCAGAACTCCGGATTGTACAAGAAACTCTTCATCTTCATTGCCGACGCACAGGCGTTGACCGACAACATGGACAACCCCGAGAAGGTGCGTCAGAACGTCGTCGAAGTGGCGCTCGACTACTTGGCATGCGGGCTTGATCCCGCCAAGAGCACTATCTTTATCCAGTCGCAAATACCCGAGTTGTGCGAGCTTACGTTCTATTATATGGACCTTGTGACCGTGAGCCGGCTGCAGCGCAACCCCACCGTGAAGACCGAGATTCAACAGCGCGGCTTCGAGACGAGTATTCCCGTGGGTTTCCTTACATACCCCGTGAGCCAAGCGGCCGACATTACGGCGTTCCGCGCCACCACGGTGCCGGTGGGCGAGGACCAGGAGCCCATGTTGGAACAAGCGCGCGAGATTGTGCGCCGCTTCAACTATATCTATGGCGAGACGTTGGGGGAGCCCGAGATTCTCTTGCCCGACAACGCCGCCTGCCAGCGCCTGCCCGGTACCGACGGC
>JAJPYW010000202.1 GCA_021204715.1 Prevotellaceae bacterium | reverse complement strand
GCGTAGGCCGCGGCGGTCATCTACTCGTGCAGGTATTACTCCTTGAAACGCCCCAACGGATGGTGTCCCTTGGTGCGGATAACAAGGTTGCCGTGCTCGCCGGGCTTGCAGTGGTTGCCCTCGCTGTCCACCACGTCCACGTCATATTGCGGGTTGGGCATGCCCATGGAGCCGGGGCGCGGCTTCACAAACGGGTATGTGCCAAGTACAAGCGTGGTCTCCGTCTGGCCGTAGCTCTCGTATATCATGATGCCCGTCTTCTGCTTCCACTCATCGAAGACGTTGGGGTTGAGCGCCTCGCCCGCCGTGGTGCAATACTCCAAATGAGAGAGGTCGAACCGGCCCAAGTCTTCCTGTATCATGAAGCGGTAGACGGTGGGCGGCGCGCAGAAGGAAGTCACTTTGAAGTCCTGCACGGCGCGCAGCATGGCCTGCGGGTTGAAGCGTCCCTCGAAGTCGTAGACAAACACCGTGGCCCCGCAAATCATCTGCCCATAAAACTTTCCCCACACGGCCTTGCCCCAACCGGTGTCGGCCACGGTGAGGTGCAGCGCGTTGTTGCGCAGGTTGTGCCAGTACTTGGCGGTGATGATGTGTGCCAAGGGATAAGCGTGGTCGTGCATCACCATCTTGGGCTCGGCGCTCGTGCCGCTGGTGAAGTAGAGCAGGAAGTCGTCAGTTACCTTGTTCTGCCCCTTCTGGCTGTAGAACTTGGGCGCGAGCATGGCCCCTTGCCACAAGTTCTCCCAACGTTGCGGCACCACCGGCCCTATGGAGACACAGTGTTTCAACGTGGGGCAGTAGGCCCGGGCGCGGATGATGTTGCGCAACACCACCACGTCGCCCACCGAGACAATCATGCGGATGCCGGCCTCATGACAACGGTAGATGATGTCCTTGTCGGTGAGCAAGTGCGTGGCAGGCACGGCGATGGCGCCTATCTTGTGCAGCGCCACCATGGTGATCCACCACTCCAAGCGCCGCTTCAGAATGAGCATCACGCAGTCGCCCCGGCGTATGCCGAGCTGCAGGAAATAGCTGGCAAACATGTCCGAATAGCGTTTGTACTCGCTGTACGTAAGGTGTTTCACGTCGCCCTTGTCGTTCGTCCATATAACCGCGTCCTTGTTGGGCTCGCTCTCGGCGTATGCGTCCACCACGTCGTAAGCGAAGTTGAAGTCGGCCGGCACGCGCACTTTAAAATGCTGCATGAAGTCCTCGTAGGAGGAGAACGCCGTCTGCTCGAGATATTTATCTATCATTGCCATAATCCCGGTATGTGTTGAGTTTTCCGTTATTCGTTTTCATTAATTCCTTATCTGGCCATCGCCGTCGATGAGCCACTTGTAGGTAGTCATCTCTTCGAGCGCCATAGGCCCGCGCGGGCCTAATTTCTGCGTGGAGATGCCTATCTCGGCGCCCAAGCCGAACTGCCCGCCGTCGGTAAAGCCGGTGGACGCGTTCCAGTAGACACACGCCGCGTCGACCATGGTCTGGAAGCGCCGCGCCGTCTGTTCGTTCTCGGTGATGATGCACTCCGAATGGCCCGAGCTGTAGGTGCGGATATGTTCAAGCGCCGCTTCAAACGAATCCACCACACGTATGGCGAGCTTGTAATCCATCCACTCCGTGCCGTAGTCGCCATAGACGAACTCCACCTTGCCCTGCATAGGTTCCAAGAGCGCCGGCAGGTCTTTTTCCCTCGCCTTGTGTACAAGCAGGCAGTCCAACGCGTTGCACACGCTCACCCGCCGCAGCTTGGCGTTGGCTATCACCGCGCGCCCTTTCTCCAAGTCGCCGTCCTTGTCGAAGTAGACGTGCACCACGCCCGCTCCGGTCTCGATGACCGGCACACGCGCCGTGTCGCGCACGAACTCTATGAGCCGTTTGCCCCCTCGGGGGATGCAAAGGTCTACCCACCCCACGGCACTTAAAAGCTCGGCAGTGGCCTCGTGCGTGGAAGGCAACAACGCCACCGCATTGGTATCGACACCCTGCTCTTCGAGCACTTCTTTAATGAGCGACACAATGGACAGGTTGCTATGTTCGGCACTGCGGCTGCCTTTGAGCAAGCAAGCGTTGCCACTCTTGAAACAGAGCGAGAACACATCGAAGGAGACGTTGGGACGCGCCTCGTAGATAACGCCTATCACCCCGAAAGGCACGCTCACGCGCCGCAAGTAGAGTCCGTTCTCCAACCGCCGCGCCTTGCTGACTTGTCCCAAAGGCGAAGGCAACGCGGCCACCTTGAGGATATCGCGCGCTATGTCCTCCAACCGGCTATCTGTCAAGAGCAGCCGGTCATAGAGCGGATTGCTGCGCTCCATTTGTTCCAAATCAAGCGCGTTGGCCGCCAAGAGCTCAGCCTTGCATGCCCTTGTGCGCTCGGCAAGCCGCACGAGCACGGCACGGCGCACGTCGTCGTCAAGGCACACCATGCGCCTTGACGCCTCCTTCACCCGCTCAAACAACTCCTTCATTCGTCTACCTTATTATATATTTATAAGTAGGGAGAAACAGGGCCGACAGCTTGCCAACTCCGTTATCATCCCCTGTCTATAATGCTTATTGTCCTATCAATATCTTAGGATGCATGTTTGAAGATAAACAGTGTGAACAACTTGTCCTCTCCTTTTTCATCCCCTATATCATCCTCTTTTATATATACATCATCTTACGCTGCCTGCTTGAAGATAAACTGTGTAAAACAACTTCTCATCTCCTTTTTCATCCCCTATATCATCCTCTTAAGTTTACATCAATCTTACGCTCCCTGCACAGGAACAAACAGCGTGTGGGGCGTCTCCCGTGGCTTTTCAAACAACCGCACGATTATATCGGGCACCGTACCATTGGCGATAATCACACGGATGCCCGCCGCCGCCACCTTGCGCGCCGTTGTGTATTTGGAAGCCATGCCCCCACGCCCCGCCTCGCTTTTGACGCCCTGCACGAAGCGCGAAAGATCGTCATCGGGGCCAACTTCTCTTATAAGCTCAGCCGACGCATCCGCAGGGTTCCCGCTATAAAGCCCGTCCACATTGCTCAACAGCACGAG
>JAJPYW010000149.1 GCA_021204715.1 Prevotellaceae bacterium | reverse complement strand
TGCTCTCTATGTCCTCGCCCACATAGCCCGCCTCGGTGAGCACCGTGGCGTCCACAATGGTGAAGGGCACGTGCAGCATTTTGGCGATGGTGCGCGCGAGCAACGTCTTGCCCGTGCCGGTGTTGCCCACGAGGATGATGTTCGACTTCTCTATCTCCACCTCGTCGCCCTTCTCCTGCTGCAAGAGCCGCTTGTAATGGTTGTAGACCGACACGGCAAGGAAGCGCTTGGCCTCGTCCTGCCCGATGACATACTGGTCGAGGAAAGCCTTTATCTCTTTGGGACGTGGCAAATCGTCCAAGTTCAGCCTTTTGGCCTTGCCTTTTTGTTGACGGTCCAAAGCCTCCTGCACAATCTCGTAGGCTTGCCGGGCGCAGTTGTTGCAGATGTAGCCGTTCGCTCCCGTGATGAGGAGTTCCACTTCATCCTCCGTGCGCCCGCAGAAGCTGCACCGGTTCTTGGTCCTTTTGGAATCAGCCATCGCCTATTTCTTAACCAACACTTCGTCCACCATGCCGTAAGCCTTGGCCTCTTCTGAGGTCATCCAGTAGTCGCGGTCGGAGTCGGCCCACACCTTCTCGAAGGGCGTGTGCGAGTGGTCGGCGATGATGGTGTAGAGTTCTTTCTTGAGTTTCTGAATCTCTCGCGCGGTAATCTCTATGTCGGACGCCTGCCCCTCTACGCCGCCCATGGGTTGGTGAATCATGACGCGCGAGTGGGTAAGGGCGAAGCGCTTTCCCTCCTTGCCCGATACGAGCAGCACGGCCGCCATGCTGGCCGCCATGCCGGTGCAAAGGGTGGAGACGTCGCTCGATATGAACTGCATCGTGTCGTAGATGCCCAAGCCGGCGTGTACCGAGCCGCCGGGCGAGTTGATGTAGATGGAGATGTCCTTGCCCGGGTCCACCGAGTCCAAGTAGAGCAGCTGCGCCTGCAGCGTGTTGGCCGTGTAGTCGTCAATCTGCGTGCCGAGGAAAATGATGCGGTCCATCATCAGGCGCGAGAACACGTCGAGCTGCGTCACGTTCAGCTGGCGCTCTTCCAATATATAAGGGTTCAAGTAGCCGTTCTGGGCCTTGATTACATCGTCGAGCACCCGGCCGTTCATCCGCAAGTGCCCTGTGGCGTATTTTCTGAAATCGTCCATGTTGTTGTCGGTTTAAGTGTGTCAGTGCCGTTATTGGAACAGTTTGTTGAACTCCTCGGCGGAGAGTGTCTTGGGCTCCAAGGTGACTTGCGGCTTCAACACGGCTGTGAGCTTGTTGTCGATGACGCGGTCTATGAGCCCCTCCACGTTCTCTTTCTTCTCCATCATCTTCCCGGCATACTGCTCTATCAGTTTGTCGGGCACGTTCATCATGCCATACTCGGCAAACTGCACCCGTGTGGCTTCCTTGGCCATGGCGGTGAGGTCGGCCTCTTCCACCTTCACTTGGTTTGCCTTGACAAGCTGCTCCTTGACGAGGTGCCACGTGAGTTCCTCCACGCTCTTGGCATAGTTCTCCTGTACAAAACTATCATCCTTGTCGGGGTTGTTGCGGCGCATGATGCGTTTAAGGAGCGCTTCGTTATATTCCGGCTCGCCGGCTTTCTGCATGAGCAACGCCCTGATGTCTTTGAAGAACTTGTAGTCGCTTTCGGACATGAAGCGGGCGGCGAGGCCCGATTTAATCCGCGAGCGGAACTCTTCGGGTGTCTTCACGCTGTCCTTGCCGAACACTTGGTCGAAGAGCTCTTGGTTCAGCTCGCCCGGCATGTAGCGGGTAATCTCGTCCACTTGGTATTGGAAGTCCGCCTGCACCTTTTCGGCCGCTTCCTTGTCTATCTTCAGCAGCGAGGCAAGCTCGGCGGCGTTGCCCTGCCAAGCCGCACGGGGGTTGAACACCACGGTGTCGCCCTTCTTCACCGACGCGAAGAGGGCTTTCTGCGCCTCGTCCTTCATGTATCCGGGCATCATCACGGCACCTTCCACGCGGATGCCTTCCGCTTGGGGCGCGCCGTCTTCGGCAAGCTCACAGAGCGTGCCTTTGAGCATGTCGTTGTCTTGGTAGCTCTCCACCTGCCCGTAGCTGCCGTTGCGTTGGGTGTACATCTTCACTTGGTCTTCCACCATGTCGTCGGTTACCTCTGTGGTATAGAAGGGCACTTTGTCGGCACGCGATACCGACACGTTTATTTCGGGCGCCAAGGCGATGTCGAATTGGTATTCCACTTTTTCGGCGGTGTCGAAGTCGAACTGCGGCGCTACATCGCCGTGCAGCAGAGGCTCGCCCAAGATGTTCAGGTGATTCTCGCCGATGTGCTTGTTCACGGCTTCCGACACGATCTTGTTCACCTCCTCTTCGGCCACGGACTTGCCATATCTTTTCTTTACCAGACCCATGGGCACCATGCCGGGACGGAACCCCGGCATTTGTACCTTCTGGCGCAGCTGCCTCAACGATTTGTCTACTTTCTCCCTGTAATCGGTTTTCACAAGCGTGACGGTGAGCAATGCGCTTGTCTTGTCGGTGTTTTGTACTGAAACGTCCATGCTGGCAAATGTTTTTGTTTTATAGTTTATAACCTTGTCTTCATTTGGATGGCAAAAATAGTGCAATTCTTTCAAATCCCAAAACAAACGCGGATGAATTATTTCCATGCTTGCTGGTTGCATAAAGTTAACCGGTTCATCATAAAGTCGTCTCATGGGGCATGCCTTGTATATTTACCCTGCAAAGATACGGCACGCCGCAACCCCCAATGGCTCATTAAGGCTCATAAGGGCTCATTACTCACCCCTATTTTCGATGGGTTGTAAGGAAAGCTTTCGATAGGATGCAAGGAAAGCTTTCGATAGGACGTATGGAAAGCTTTCGATAGGAAGCATGGAAAGCTTTCGATAGGATGCAAGGAATGCTTTTGATAGGAAGCATGGAAAGCTTTTGATAGGATGGGTGTAGTAAGGTGGTGTTGTAAATATATGATACTTTTTGGGAAGCGTGTAAAATATGAAGCTTCGTTGCCGGTCAAACCAATTTCCGTGCATTTTTAAAGGGTCGGAAATAGCTATCCGTGCAGGTAATGTGCA
>JAJPYW010000157.1 GCA_021204715.1 Prevotellaceae bacterium | reverse complement strand
TGTAGGGGCGCCCAAGCAGTTCGCCAACCTCTACGGCAATCCCTTCTTCAGCACTTTGGGCATCAAAGAAGAAGAGATACAGCTCGACGGCATCCACACCGCATACCTGCGTGCCGACTATACCTACGCCTTTACCGATGCCTACAAGATAGGTGCTGAGTTTGAAGCCATCAGCGCCCACTCCAAGGGCTTGAACGAGTTCAACTTCAGCTTCGGGGTCTATATCCGCGTTTGTCCAAGCTTTGTATTGAAGAGTTTCAGGAAGTAGACATGCCCCGACGGATTAGCCCGTTATCATACGAATATCTCCTTGTTTCCACCGTTTTCCGGAGAAGATTCATTATCTTTGTAACGAATTATATGTTATTCGTTAATGGGTAAACAGTAGGTTTATGAATAATATAATGGCACTTAATCTCGCTGTTCCTGCCGATGTGGCCATGCAACTGGCTGCAAGGGTAAAGAACCGTCGTCTGGAATTGAACCTTACCCAAGAGGGAATGGCTTTAAGGGCAGGCATCAAGTTCGCCACTTACCGCCGCTTCGAGCAGACGGGTGAGATCTCTCTAAGGGGATTGCTCCAAATCGCGTTCGCCTTGGATACCCTCGATGATTTCAATGCCCTTTTCACACAGAAGCGGTATCAATCGCTCGACGAGATGTTGCACGGGCGGGAAGTGACCCGCAAACGGGGGAAGAAGCATGAATAGCATATAACAAAAGGTGCATGCTCTTTTATCACAAACAGGATTATGTATCCCTGTTTTAATGCAGTTCTTCTTACAGCACTCCCTTGCTCGAGGGCAGCACCAAGTGGTCGGGGTCGCGGCGCACCGCCATCTTCAACGCGCGGGCAAGTGCCTTGAATATACCCTCTATCTTGTGGTGGTTGTTCTCCCCTTGGGCCGTGATATGCAGGTTCATGCGGGCGCTGTCGCTCAAGCTCTTGAAGAAGTGGTGGAACAGTTCGGTAGGTACGTCGCCCACCCTGTCACGGGTGAACTCCACCTCCCAGACAAGCCAAGGACGGCCGCCGAAGTCCAATGCCACTTGGCACAGACAGTCGTCCATGGGCAGGGTATAGCCATAGCGTTCAATGCCCCGCTTGTCGCCCAATGCTTCCAGCAAAGCCTGTCCCAAGGTGAGCGCGATGTCCTCTACGGTATGGTGCTCGTCCACCTGCAAGTCGCCTTTACAGTGAATGGTCAAGTCGGCGTTGCCATGGCGGGCTATCTGCTCCAACGTATGGTCCAAGAAGCCTAACCCCGAGTGAATGTCGGCCACGCCCTCTCCGTCCAAATTGATACTAAGGTCGATGTCCGTCTCACGGGTCACGCGGTGCACATGCGCCGTGCGTGCGCCGGTGGTGCAGACCACTTCGCGCACATGCTCCCAATCGGGCAGCAGGAAGCGGCATCCCAAGTTGGCGGCCAATTGGCGGTCACTGTCGCGGTCGCCTATCACATAGCTTCCCGCCAAGTCATACGCCTCGTCGTTCAAGTACTCCTGCAACATGCCCAAGCGCGGCTTGCGCGTAGGCGCGTTCTCGGCAGGCAGCGAGCGGTCTATGTGGATGGCATCAAACGTCACCCCTTCCCCTTGCAGGATGTCGAGCATCAGGTTGTGTGTGGGCCAGAAGTCTTTCTCGGGATAGAGCGGCGTGCCCAAGCCGTCTTGGTTGCTCACCATCACTATCGCGTAGTCGGTGTGGCGGCGTATGAAGCTCAGTGCCGTAATGCTTCCCGGCACGAAGCTGAACTTCTCGTAAGAATCAATCTGTTCGTCGGCAGGTTCACGCAGAATGGTGCCGTCGCGGTCTATAAACAATACACGTTTCATGCCTTATATTCTTTTAATGCGTCGAGCAAAGCGTCGTTCTCACGCGGCGTGCCGATGGTGATACGCAGCGCGTTTCCGCAAAGCTCCACCCGCGAGCGGTCGCGCACCACAATGCCGCAGGCTATCAAGTAACGGTATATTCGGGTTGCCCCGTCCACGCGCGTCAAGAAGAAGTTGGCCTCCGTAGGGAATACCTCTTGGCAGATGGGCAGCCGTGCGAACGCCGCCATCAAGCGCGTACGCTCGGCAAGTATCGACTGTACCCACTCCTTCACTTGCGCCTCCCTCCCCAATATGGCAAGCGCCTCTTGCTGTGTGGGCAAGCTGATGTTATAGGGGTATTTCACGCGGTTCATCAGCTCTATAATCTCTTCGCCGGCAAACGCCATACCCAAACGGATGGCCGCCGATGCCCACGCCTTGCTCAGCGTGTTCAGCACGATGAGGTTGGGGTGTGCCGTCAAGTCGAGCCTATAGGGACGTTGTGCGGAGAAGTCGCTATACGCCTCGTCCATCACCACGATGCCTGTGAACCGTTCCAACAGTTTGTCCACTTCCTCCCGCGCCAGCGTGTTGCCGGTAGGGTTGTTGGGCGAGCAAAGGAAGATCACTTTGGTATGCGCGTCCGTAGCGGCCAGCACTCTTTCGGCCTCAAGGCTGAATCCCGCGCCGAGCGTCACGGGCCGGTAGGCCACATTATTGATATGGGCGCACACCTCGTACATGCCGTAGGTGGGCGATATGGCTGTCACGTTGTCCACGCCCGGCTCGCAGAAGACGCGCAGCACCAAGTCGATGGCTTCGTCGCTGCCGTTGCCAAGGAACGTATTCGCCTCCGGTATGCCTTTAATCCGCTCCACCGCCTGCTTCAATTCGCGTTGCAGCGGGTCGGGGTAGCGGTTCAGTGGCGCGTTGTAGGGGCTTTCATTGGCATCTAAAAACACCGTGGCATGGCCCGAGCTATACTCCTGCCGGGCGCAGCTGTAGGGGGTCAGGTGCCATATATTAGGTCTTACAAGGGCTTGCAGGTTCATCTTGTCTTGGCTTTGTCGGTGGATTGGTTTATGCTTTCTCAATGCTTTCGCGCCGCATCTTCATGGCTTGGCGATGCGCGTCGAGGGCTTCGGCCTGGGCCAACGTCTCCACCGCGCGTCCTATGCTTCGGATGCCCTCCTCGGTAATGTGCTGGAAGGTGACTTTCCTACAGAAGGTATCCAAGTTCACGCCGCTGTAGG
>JAJPYW010000009.1 GCA_021204715.1 Prevotellaceae bacterium | reverse complement strand
AAAAAATGAGCAATTTTGGGGCCGAAATAGCCGCAGCCCCGCCACCTAACGATACAGGCGGGTTCCAGACTTTTCACTTGAACATATTAATTGATATAATGGAGGAAAAGATGGAAGAGTTTAAAAAGAAAAACGGAATGGAGATGAATGAGAAGGAGATTGTGTTCTCCCAAGCGATCAAAGCCGGCAAACGCATCTACTACTTGGATGTGAAGAAGAACCGGAAGGAGGAGATGTTCCTTGCCATTACCGAAAGCAAGAAGGTGGTAACGGGAGAAGGAGAAGACCCCCAGATAAGTTTTGAAAAGCATAAAATCTTCCTCTACAAAGAGGATTTCGAGAAGTTCTTGAACGGATTGAGACAGGCCATCGACTACATCGAGCAGCGTCAAGGTGCCGCCCCCGCCGAAGAGGAGAAAAAGGAGAAAGACGAAGGAATTAAAATAGACATCGATTTTTAAAAGGGAAACTTGGGTATTTGAAAAAGATGCCGTACTTTTGCCACGCTTTTTGCTGGCATCGGGCCGTGACAGGCTCCGTGTGATGGCGGATTAAGCAATCGTCAACTTAATTTAGAGTAACACAAACAGTAAAAGAATGAAGACAATTGAAATCAAAGGCACCGCGAGAACCATCGCGGCCCGCTCTTCCGAACAGGCAAGGGCTTTGAAGGCCCTCCGCAAGGAAGGAAAAGTGCCCTGCGTACTCTATGGAGGCGGGGAGAACGTGAATTTCACCGTCACGGCCGACGGACTGCGCAACTTGGTCTACACGCCCAACGTCTACATCGTAGACTTGGACATCGACGGGAAGAAAGAGAAAGCCATTATGAAGGACATCCAGTTCCATCCGGTCAAGGACAACATCCTGCATGTGGACTTCTACCGCATCACCGAGGACAAACCCATCGTCATGGAGATTCCCGTGCAACTCGAAGGCCTCGCCGAAGGCGTGAAGGCGGGCGGCAAGCTGGCTTTGCAACGCCGCAAGCTGAAAGTGAAAGCCCTCTACCAGACTTTGCCCGAAAGGTTGGTCATCAACGTGTCTAATTTGGGACTTGGCAAGACCATCCAAGTGGGCGAGCTGCAATTCGACGGTTTGGAACTGCTCAACGCCAAAGATACCGTGGTTTGCTCCGTGAAGCTGACGCGCGCGGCCAAGGGTGCCGCAGCCGCCACCACCGCAGCTGCCAATAGCTAAGGACATCCTTTCCCAAGCGGGAAGCATATAATCCGGGGTGTGGATTAACGCAGGCCACGCAGATGTCATATCCGCGGTTCCTTGCGATAATCCGCATCTCTTTTTAAACATACGGAGAAGCGGCTTTCAACCAAGCGGACAGGTAACTTTTAAGCGAGCGGACAAGCAATTCTTAACCAAGCGGACAAGCGGGCGGGGCGGGCCTTCGCCCTTTACGTAAACCGACAACAAAGAAAGATGAAATGTCTCGATCTCTTTGGTTTCTTGAAAGGAACCGCATGTAGAAGCGACAAAAAGGATATGACGAAGTATCTAATAGCCGGATTGGGCAACATCGGGCCGGAATACCACCAGACGCGCCACAACATAGGTTTCATGGTAGTGGACGCCTTGGCAAAGGCGGCCGGCGCGCAGTTCAAGGACGGACGGTATGGTTTCACCGCCACTTTGTCCGTCAAAGGCAGGTCGTTGCTGCTGCTGAAGCCCTCCACGTTCATGAACTTGAGCGGCAACGCGGTGCGCTACTGGCTGCAAAAGGAGAACGTCCCCATAGAGAACCTATTGGTAGTGGTGGACGACATCGCCCTGCCCTTCGGCACGCTGCGGCTCAAGCCGAAAGGAAGCGACGCCGGCCACAACGGGCTGAAACATATCGCCGCCACCTTGGGCACGGAAGCCTACGCAAGGCTGCGCTTCGGCATCGGCAACGATTTCCCCAAAGGATGCCAGATAGATTATGTGTTGGGACACTTCCCGCCCGAAGAGAGGGAACGCATGCCGGAGCGGTTGGAAACAGCCGGCGAGATGGTGAAGAGCTTCTGCTTGGCGGGCATCGACATTACCATGAACCGCTACAACAAGCGGCCGGCGCCTCAAGGGAAAGAAAAGAGGGAGAAAGAGACGGTGGGCGCCGGTGCCGAAGGGAAGCTTTCTCCTACCGACAAGCACACTGCAGCTGCCGCCGCACACACGGTCAATGCTTCATGTAATATGCCCGCCGATGAATGACGCGCGCATAGACAAATGGATGTGGGCCGTGCGCATCTTCAAGACACGCACCATCGCCGCCGAAGCCTGCAAGAAGGGAAGAATATCCATCAACGGCGCCTTGGCCAAGGCTTCGCGCACGGTCAAGCCGGGCGATGTAATCGAGGTGCGCAAGCCGCCCGTGACCTATTCATTCAAGGTATTGCAACCCATTGAAAAGCGTGTGGGAGCCAAGTTGGTGCCCGAGATGATGGAGAATGTCACCGCGCCCGAACAGTACGAGCTTTTGGAACTGACACGCATCAACGGCTTCATCAACCGGGCCAAAGGCACGGGACGCCCCACCAAGAAGGAGCGGCGCGATTTAGACGAGTTCTCCCAAGGGGAAGACGGCGGCGGATGCGGTTTCGAGTTCGATTTCGAGGAGTGACGCCCGCTTCTTCAAAGGGCGGCATTGCAGTTTAAGCGGCATAACCAAACACTATCATAGCCATGAGCACGGAAAGAATCATCAAGTGGGGATTCATAGGTTGCGGGGAAGTGACCAAGTACAAGAGCGGCCCCGCTTTCCAGAAGATAGCCCACTCGGAAGTGGTGGCTGTCATGAGCCGCGACATACACAAAGCCAAGGCATACGCCGTGGAAAGGGGCATCGCCAAATGGTATGACGACGCCCAGGAGCTGGTCGACGACGACGAGGTCAACGCCGTCTACATCGCCACGCCGCCCTCCTCGCACGCCACCTACGCGGTCATGGCCATGAAAGCCGGCAAGCCGGTCTACATAGAGAAACCCATGGCGGTGACCTACGAAGAGTGTTGCCGCGTCAACCGCATCTCCCAAGAGACGGGCGTGCCCTGTTTCGTGGCCTACTACCGCCGCTACCTGCC
>JAJPYW010000289.1 GCA_021204715.1 Prevotellaceae bacterium | reverse complement strand
GGTACACCTCGCGGCCGTCGCGGTCGATCACCCGGAAGTGGAAGCCCAAGTCGCCGATGCCGTTGTCCACCAAGCCCGACCTTAGATACTGGTCCAAGTTCTTGAAGTTGATGCGCTCCTCGAGCGGCTTGTCGCTGGCGTGGTATATCATCTGCCAGGCCACCTCGTCGAGCAAGGCGCGTTGGTAAAGATAACGGTTCTTGATGGCGTCGGCCAGCGAGCGCGATGTCTGCGGAATGGTCTTCGTGCCGTGTATGCGCGAAATCATGGCCATGGGCAGCTCGGTGGGCTCGTTGGCGAATGTCTTCAATTCTACCGAGGAGTAGACCGAGCCGTCGGGCGACTTCACCGTGAACTGTTTCGCCCTGACCACTTGGCCTTGCGAAGTTTGTTCCCATGCCTTCTTGTCGGCTTCGGAGATGTCTTCCCTGAGCCAACGGTCCACTTCGGCCGACTCCACGTCCTTGGAAGCGGCCATGAGCGCGCGTTTGACGGATTCGTCGAATTGCTCGTTACGCATCTTCACCATCTCCTCGATGTAGCTTATCTGCAGATAGAGCAACCCAAGGAAAGAGAAAGCCATAACCAAGCCCAATATCCATATTGTCCACTTTTTCATGGCTGCAAAATTAACAGTTCCTAATTAACATTCCTAACAGATTAACCTGATTTAACCGCCGGTTGGTGTAAATTAACCGTATCCACTTGCCACACCCCCGTTTACACCCCATACAACGCGTACAATGCTGTTTTGACTGCAAATATAGCATAAATAGCGGGCCTTTATTCCACTTTTCTGCAAGCCTTCGTGAAACTTTCTTTAAAAGCGTGCATAGGTTTTCTATACTGTATTGCATGAAAAAGGGAGCCGGCACAGCCGGCTCCCTTGGATAACTATCGGCAAGCAAGCGCTTACTCCTCGTTCTGCTTGGCCTCGAACTCTTTGATGAGCTTCTCCTGTATGTCGCTGGGAACAAGTTCGTAGCTTGAGAAGTTCATGGTGAATGAGGCGCGTCCGCCCGTGAGCGAGCTCAGCGCGGTGCTGTAAGAAGACATCTCTTTCAAAGGCACCTTGGCTATCAGCTTTTCGTAGCCCGATTCGCTGCTCATGCCCATGATAATGGCGCGCCTGCCCTGCAAGTCGCCCATTACGTCGCCCATCTTGTCGGAAGGAACGAACACCTCTACATCGTAGATAGGCTCCAAAATCTTGGGCCCTGCATTGCGGAACGCTTGGCTGAAGGCGTTGCGGCCGGCCAGCATGAATGAGATTTCATTCGAGTCAACCGGGTGCATCTTGCCGTCGTAGACGATTACACGCACATCGCGCGCATAGGAGCCGGTGAGCGGGCCTTGCTCCATGCGTGCCATGACACCCTTCAAAATGGCGGGCATGAAGCGGGCGTCGATAGAGCCGCCCACGACGCTGTTGATGAACACCAACTTGCCGCCCCATTCCAAGGGAATCTCGTCGGTGCTCTTCACGCTCATCTTGTACTCTTGGTTGTTGAACCTGTAGACGTCGGGCGCGGGCATGCCTTCATAATAGGGTTCGATGATGAGATGCACCTCGCCGAACTGACCGGCGCCGCCCGACTGTTTCTTATGGCGGTAATCGGCGCGGGCCGCCTTGGTGATGGTCTCGCGGTAAGGAATCCTCGGCTCTTCGAACTTGATGAAAAGCTTTTCGTTGTTCTCCAAACGCCATTTCAAGGTGCGCAGGTGGAACTCTCCCTGGCCGTGCACAATCGTCTGGCGCAACTCTTTCGACTGCTCCACAATCCACGTGGGGTCCTCTTCGTGCATGCGGTTCAACACGGCCATCATCTTCTCCATTTCGGCTTCGTTCACCGGCTTGATGGCGCGCGAGTACTTCGAGTTGGGGTAGGTGATGAAATCGAAATGGTTGTCGGTGTTCTTGTCGTTCAAGGTGTTGCCCGTGTGCACGTCTTTCAGCTTAACCGAGCAGCCTATGTCGCCTGCCACCAATTCCTCTACCTTGAAGCGGTTGGCGCCGGCGCACACGAATAGCTGTGCCAAGCGCTCTTTGGAGCCGCGGTTCACGTTGGTCAGGTCGTCGCCTTCGTGCACTTTGCCGCTCATCACCTTGAAATACTGCACGTCGCCTATGTGGGGTTCCACGCCTGTCTTGAAGAAGAAGAGCGAAGTGGGGCCGTTGGGATCGGGCTTCACAATCTCGCCTTGCGTGTTGGGCACGCCGGGCATGTCGTCCACGAAAGGCACCACATTGCCCAAGAACTCCATCAGGCGGCCTACGCCCATGTCCTTGCCCGCGCACACGCAGAACACCGGGAACATGCCGCGCGAGGCAAGCCCTTTGCGGATGCCCTCGCGCATCTCGTCCTCGCTCAAGGAGTCGTTCTCGAAGAACTTCTCCATAAGGGTTTCATCGTGTTCGGCGGCGGCCTCCACGAGGGCGTTGTGCCACTCGGTGGCTTTGTCCATTTCCGAAGCGGGAATCTCCTCGATGGTGGGCGCGCCACCCTCGGGGCCCCAAGAATACTTCTTCATCAAGAGCACGTCGATGAGCGTGTTGAAGTTGGGCCCTGTGGCAAGCGGATACTGCACGGGCACCACCTTCGAGCCGTAGGAGGCTCGCAGCTGTTCCAACACGGCGTCGAAATCGCACTTTTCGCTGTCGAGCTGGTTCACCAAGAAGATGACCGGCTTGCCCAATTTCTCGGTATAGCGGAAATGGTTCTGGGTGCCCACCTCAAGGCCGTACTGTCCGTTTATAAGCAAGATGGCCGTGTCGGTCACGTTGAGCGCCGTCAGGGCCGCGCCTGCGAAATCGTCGCTGCCCGGACAGTCTATGATGTTCAGTTTCTTTCCGTTACTCTCCACATGGAAAACCGTGGCGAACACCGAGTAGCCGTACTCCTGTTCTACGGGAAAATAGTCGCTCACCGTGTTCTTGGCAGTGATTCTGCCACGACGTTTTATAATGCCACCCTCAAAGAGCAACGCCTCCGTGAGAGTGGTTTTACCTGCACCGTCATTGCCCAAAAGCGCAATGTTTTTAATTTCATTTGTCTGATATACCTTCATGAAATGTATAATTTAAA
>JAJPYW010000248.1 GCA_021204715.1 Prevotellaceae bacterium | reverse complement strand
TTCTCATAATTTAAACCTCCTAAGTCTTGTGTCCAACTTTTGGGGTTCACTTCAATCGAATACATTCGACTCGACCAATCGAATACATTCCGCAGTTTCGCGCTTCCCACAGATTTGATACTATGCAATGCGATGAGGAGATGATGATGACAATATGCTTGCATAATACAATAAACGGTTGCCTTTTGACAAAAGCACCCGTTTTAACGCCTTTTTAAAAGGGGTGAAGGGGACAGGAAAAGCAAAGAGTACATATCCGCCACACTACGGATAAACAGTCTGCCGAAACTGTTGAGGAAGTGCTCGATGTAGCATAAAACGGCACAACTACAAAGACTCGCATGAACCCCTCTGTACTTTCTTTGCCTGTATGTAAACGCATAAACGGCCTTCACTTTAAAAGCCGGCACTGTTTCTGCCTGTACCGGACCGTTCAGTACGTTTTCTATCTGTTTACAGTGCAAAGGAAGCATACCGCCGCGCAATCTATTGTCGTAACAAGAATGATTTTACGGTGAAGAGAAAGATTTTATAAAATATATCGTTTTCTTGAACGCTATACCTATTCAGAACATACATCCACGTTCAGGCACGACCACACGCTGAAGCCGCTTTTTAAACATCATACATATTCAGAACATACATCATGTCTTCTACCTGACCGTCGTTCACAAGGCCTTTGGCCACCGCCTTGACCGTGCCTGCCGGATGTATGCGCTACATTCAATCCGCCGCATCTCACTTTTAACATCACTTTACACACACTTGTACCATAATTTGGTAAAGGCGGGCGTTTACTTTGCGGCAAGTTCAACAATCAACACTTATAGCCATGAAGACGATAGGTAATTATGATGTGAAGATCTTCACCGACAATGTGGAGGATGTGGCCGTGGAGCAGTTGGAGCAGCTGCTTGCGATAGGGACGTTCAGCGGATGCAAAATCCGCGTGATGCCCGACGTGCACAAGGGCGCGGGGTGTGTCATAGGGTTCACGGGCGACTTGGGCGACAAGGTGATTCCCAACATCGTGGGGGTGGACATAGGGTGCGGCATCTTGGTGCAGCCCTTCTTGCCGGCCAAGCCCATAGATTTCCACGCCTTGAACGAGTACATCTTGAAAGCCATTCCCTCGGGCAGGAACGTGCGCGACGAGAAGTACTTGCCGCTGCCGGCCAAATACTTGGAGCGGTACATCGAGGCCAAGGGCTTGATACAGGAGTTGCTGTGCCACCGCGACCTCAAAGAGCACAAGCGGCTGCACAAGGCGGCGGGCACGTTGGGCGGAGGGAACCACTTCATCGAAGTGGACAGCGACGCTTACGGCTTGAACTACCTGCTCATTCACACCGGCAGCCGCAACTTGGGCAAGCAGGTGGCGGAGCTTTACCAAGCCTTGGCCGTGAAGTGCTTGTCGGGAGACTGGGCGGGGCTGATGGAGCGGAAGGAGCTGCTTATCGAGGAGTACAAGCAGGCGGGGCGCAAGAGCGAAATAAAGCAGGCCATACACGACCTCATCGCCTCGTACCGTGAACAGGCGCCCTCGGTTCCGCCCGACCTTTGCTACTTGGAGGGGCGTTACCATGCCGACTACCTGCACGACATGCGCTTGTGCCAACGCTGGGCCGAGATAAACCGCCGCATGATTGCCGACTTGCTGATGGATTTCCTCGTCGCGCAAGGCTACACCGACGTCTCGTTGGAGGCTTTCGAGAGCGTACACAATTACATCGGGGCCGACAACGTTATCCGCAAGGGTGCCATATCGGCACGCATCGGCGAGCGGTGCATCATCCCCTTGAACATGCGCGACGGGGCGCTTATCTGCATCGGCAAGGGGAATGAAGACTGGAACTACTCGGCCCCGCACGGCGCCGGCCGGGTGATGAGCCGCAGCCAAGCTTTCAGCAGCCTCACCATGGAGGCGTTCAAGCAATCCATGGAGGGCATCTACAGCGAGACGGTGTCGCCCGACACCATAGACGAGGCGCCCATGGTGTACAAGCCAAAGGAGGAGATCATGCGGAACATCAGAGGCACGGTGACGATTGAGAATATCATCAAGCCTATATACAACTATAAGGCGGCGATATAATATGGCAAGAGGCGATATAACCTTGTAAAAGGAACGGTACTACCGCCTTGCGGCAAGCCTGACACATATTAGAATGAACCTGCAACCAATATCAACCAATAAAAAAATCAAAGTCATGGGAATCGTTATCTACACCATCTGTCTTATTATTCTGTGCGTGGCCTTCGGCGGATATGCCGGCATTGTGCTTGCCATTATAGGAGGCTTGGCGGTAATAGGCGTCATTATAGACACGACGGCAAAACGCCGCATGACCTGCCACATGAAGACATTCAACAGCGCCATGAAAGACGCGGCGCAGACACTCTTCAAGCTTGGCGTGGAGGTGCCTCCCTACCCCGCGCTTTGCCGCATGAGGGACAACCTGCAAGGCATAAACCTTGGCGGCGTGATAAAGAACGCCGTGTCGCAAGACATGGAGATGAGCGCCGACAAGACCGGCTACCTGCAGACCGTGCGCGACACCTTCGAGGATATTCTGGCCGGCATCGGCACCGGTGAAGGTAGCGTCACCGTTTCGGGCAAAACCGTGTTTTATGAGAACGGCATGAAGGCCATTGTGGAAAGCCGGGGCGAGGATGCCGCCATGTATGTGGCCGTTACCCGGGAGATAGGTTCGTTGATAGCGTTGAAGATAGAGGGCATACGTTCATGGCGCGACAAGAGGGGACGGGGCAGCTTGAAATAGACTATTGAGGAGGAGTTCGACAAGGGGATAAGGTGAGAAGCGGGGCGATGCCTTGATTGCTCAATTTGTGCAATGTCCTTCAGTTTGTCATTGACTGTTCGGTTTGTTGCGGTGACGTTTTTTCTTGTCTTCTATCATGTATTTCTTCTGCCGTGACGCAAATTCTTTGCAGAAATCATCTGCAATACAATAAATCTCTGTAACTTTGGACTCAGTGAACATAGTGGTGATTGTTTTAAATGTTATTTCTTTCACTGTAAATTTAATGCTTTTACCGCTATGTTCCTAATTTTCAATGATATATTT
>JAJPYW010000106.1 GCA_021204715.1 Prevotellaceae bacterium | reverse complement strand
CGTGCCGTTCAAGAAGCGCGAGCCGGCACATCCCGTGCCATACTTCTTCGTGGCTTCAATGGCGGCGTCGATGATACGCCGGTCGTATGTCAGTCCCATGTAGGCGTTGGAGCCGAACATCAATACTTTCTTTCCTCCAATAGACACCTCCGTGTCCTGATGGCTGTCGATGGTGCGGAAGTAGGGATAAACCCCTTGCGCCATGTACTGTTGGGGAAGGTCGTACCCTGCGAATTTTTGAGTTAACAGATTCATTAAAAGTCTTGATATATAGTAAAAATAGGATATGTTGTCATATCTAAAAGATCGTTTCAAACAAGGGGCAAAGTTAGTAATTATTGTTGGTAATTCACGGATTTAATTTTAAAAAATCTTATGAAAAACGTTTTATGTAGTCCATACGGTAATAAATAGCGTGGTTTTTATTACTTTTGCGTCCGCTCTTAAGGAGAAGGGAAGCCTGCGCGCGGCGCTTCCCGCCGACGGGCAATGACCGAAAACAACCTTTTCATGGAGAATCCGGACAAAAGAAAGATAGCCTTTATCGTCAATCCCATATCAGGTACACAAGAGAAGACGCACATCTTGAAGTGTGTCCACGAACGGATTGACCGGGATATATACGTACCTGAAATCATCCATACCGACTATGCGGGGCAAGCCGTGGAGCTGGCTGCCCGGTTGTCCGCCGAGGGTTACTTTGCCGTGGTAGCCGTGGGAGGCGACGGCACCATCAACGAGGTGGCCCGTTCATTGGTGGGCACCCGCACGGCCTTGGGCATCATTCCCTGCGGCTCGGGCAACGGCTTGGCGCGCCACTTGCAGCTGCCCATGGAGGCCAAGCGCGCGGTGGAGGTAATCAATGAAGGCGTGACGGGATTCATGGACTACGGCAAGATAAACGACACACCGTTCTTCTGCACGTGCGGCATAGGCTTCGACGCCTTCGTGAGCTTGAAGTTCTCTGAATCGGGCAGGAGAGGGCCGCTCACCTACTTGGAAAAGGCGTTGGTGGAGATCCTCAAATACCGTCCGGAGACCTACGAAGTGGAGACCGACGGGAGCACCTCGCGCTACCAAGCTTTCCTGATAGCCTGCGGAAACGCCTCGCAATATGGCAACAACGCCTACATCACGCCCCAAGCCACGGTGACCGACGGACTGCTCGACGTGACCATCTTGGAGCCTTTCACCGTGCTCGACGTGCCCTCGCTCGCTTTCCAGCTGTTCAACAAGACCATTGACCAAAACAGCCGCATCAAGACCGTGCGCTGCCGCTCGCTGCACATACACCGTGCCAAGCCGGGCGTGGTGCACTTCGACGGCGATCCCGTGATGATGGGGCAGGACATCGAGGTGGACGTCATACAGCACAAGCTCTCCGTGATTCTGCCCGACAAGGTGGAAAAGCAGCCGCTCAACGTGCTGCACCTGTTGCAGACCGGATTGAACGACTTGAAGCAACTCAACGAGACCATCGTGGGCGAGATAGCGCAGACCAACCGCAAGTTGGCCGCCAAAGGGAGCAAGTTTGCAGCCAAAGGAAACAAGCCGGCGGCCGCCGTGAAGAAACCGTCCAAAAAACAAGCGAAAAACTGACGGTTCCGGCGGTTTTACCCGATAGATTGCCTATTTTTGCAGGGTGGAAGGGAAACTACGTGTTGAGACCGCCGCGTGCAGTGACCTACCGGTTATGACAACAGTAAACAAGATATAGATATAAACAAGGTATTATGTACAGGACACATACTTGCGGGGAGCTGCGTCTCTCCGATTGCGGCAAGCAGGTGACATTGGCCGGATGGGTACAGCGCATCCGCAAAATGGGAGGCATGACCTTCATCGACCTGCGCGACCGTTACGGCATCACCCAGTTGGTATTCAACGAGGCTGTCAACGCCCCGCTTTGCGGGCAAGCCAACCGCTTGGGGCGTGAATACGTGCTCCAAGTGAAGGGCTGTGTGGCCGAGCGCTCCAACAAGAACCGGCAGTTGCCCACGGGCGAGATAGAGATTGACGTGTCGGCCCTCACGGTGCTCAACCCGGCCTTGACGCCCCCCTTCACCATCGAGGAGAACACCGACGGCGGCGACGACCTGCGCATGAAATACCGCTATCTTGACCTTCGAAGGGCATGCGTGCGCCGCAACTTGGAGTTGCGTCACAGAATGACCATCGAAGTGCGCAAGTATCTCGATGAAAAGGGCTTTATTGAAGTGGAAACGCCGCTGCTCATAGGCTCCACGCCCGAAGGCGCCCGCGACTTCGTGGTGCCTTCGCGCATGAACCAAGGCCAGTTCTACGCCCTGCCGCAGAGCCCCCAGACGCTCAAACAACTGCTTATGGTATCGGGCTTCGACCGCTATTTCCAAATAGCCAAGTGCTTCCGCGACGAAGACTTGCGTGCCGACCGCCAGCCCGAGTTCACCCAGATAGACTGCGAGATGTCCTTCGTGCAACAGGAAGACATCATCGAGTTGTTCGAGGGCATGGCCAAGTACCTTTTCAAGACATTGCGCGGCGTGGAGATACCCGAACCTTTCCCGCGCATGTCGTGGGCCGACGCCATGAAGTATTACGGCAGCGACAAACCCGACTTGCGTTTCGGCATGCGCTTTGTGGAGTTGCAGGATATATTGAAAGGACACGGCTTCACCGTGTTCGACGCGGCCGCCTACATAGGCGGCATCTGCGCGCCCGGCGCCGCTTCTTATACCCGCAAACAGATAGACCAGCTCACCGAGTTCGTAAAGCGTCCGCAGATAGGCGCCAAGGGATTGGTATATGCCCGTGTGGAGGCCGACGGCAACGTGAAGTCGAGCGTGGACAAGTTCTATCCCCAAGAGGTGCTCCAACAAGTAAAGGCCGCTTTCGACGCGGGACCCGGCGACCTGATACTGATACTGAGCGGCGACGACGCCATGAAGACGCGCAAGCAGCTCAGTGAACTGCGCTTGGAGATGGGCGGCCGTCTCGGCCTGCGCGACAAGGACAAGTTCTGCTTGCTTTGGGTGGTAGACTTCCCCATGTTCGAGTGGAGCGACGAGGAGAACCGGCTCATGGCCATGCACCATCCCTTCACCCATCCCA
>JAJPYW010000183.1 GCA_021204715.1 Prevotellaceae bacterium | reverse complement strand
AGAAGTAGTCGAAGTTGCCCTCGCGGTTCCATACGTAGGCCACGCCGCCCGACATGCCGGCGGCGAAGTTGCGCCCGGTAGTGCCGAGTACTACCACGCGGCCGCCCGTCATGTACTCGCAGCAATGGTCGCCCACGCCTTCCACCACGGCCACGGCACCCGAGTTGCGCACGGCGAAACGCTCGCCCACGCGTCCGTTGATGTAGACCTCTCCGCTGGTGGCGCCGTAGAGCAGCGTGTTGCCTGCGATGGTGTTGTTCTCGGCCTCGAAATTGCTTCTTACCGGCGGCAGCACGGCGATGCGTCCGCCCGAGAGTCCCTTGCCCAAGTAGTCGTTGGCCTCTCCCTCGAGCTTGAAGCTGACGCCCGGCACCAAGAAGGCACCGAAACTTTGGCCGGCCGAGCCTTTGAACTTGACGCTCAACGTTTGGTCGGGCAACCCTTTGGCACCGTATTTCCTCGCGATGGCGCCCGAAAGCATGGCGCCGCAAGCACGGTCGGTATTGGCAATGGCGTATTCCAACGAACACTCCCGCTGGCTTTCCAACGTGCCGGCCGCGGCGCGCAGCATCTCTACATCCTTCACGCCTTCGATGCCGTGTTGCTGGCCCGTGACGTGGTGGATGGCCGCGTCGCCCGGCACGCGCGCCAAGAGGTGCGAAAAGTCCAACAAGGCGTGCTTGGGGTTGTTGGAGAACTGTACTTTCCCTTTCTCCAATTCTTCCTTTCGCGCGAGCAAGTCGGTGCGTCCGATGATGTCGTCGAGCTTCTCCACGCCGATTTCGGCCAAGTATTCGCGCACTTCGCGGGCCAAGAAGGTGAAGTAGTTCATCAAGTATTCGGTGCGGCCCGAGAAGCGCTTGCGCAGTTCGGGGTTCTGTGTGGCCACACCCACGGGGCAGGTGTTCTGGTTGCACTTGCGCATCATCACGCAGCCCAACACGATGAGGGCGGCGGTGCCGAAGCCGAACTCTTCGGCGCCGAGCATGGCCATGACGATGATGTCGCGGGCGGTCTTCAGCTGTCCGTCCACTTGCAGTACCACTTGTCCGCGCAGGCCGTTCAATACCAACGTCTGCTGCGTTTCGCTCAATCCTATTTCCGGGGAGATGCCCGCGTAGCGTATGGAGGAGACGGGAGAGGCGCCCGTGCCGCCTTCGGCACCCGATATGACAATCAGGTCGGCCTTGGCTTTGGCTACACCGGCGGCAATGGTGCCCACACCGCTTTCGGCTACCAACTTCACGCTGATCTTGGCATCGGGGTTGACGTTCTTCAAGTCGAAGATGAGCTGGGCCAAATCTTCTATGGAGTAGATGTCGTGGTGGGGCGGGGGCGAAATGAGTGAAATGCCCGGTATGGAGTGGCGTGTACGGGCGATGACCTCGTCTACCTTGAATCCGGGCAGCTGCCCGCCTTCACCGGGCTTGGCGCCCTGGGCTATTTTGATTTGTATCTCATCGGCGTCCATCAAGTACTCGGTGGTGACGCCGAAACGTCCCGACGCCACTTGCTTGGTGGCCGAGCGAAGCTCCGTGCCGAAGCGGTTGCTGTCTTCGCCGCCCTCGCCCGTATTGCTGCGCGCGTGCAGCCGGTTCATGGCCAAGGCCATGGCTTCGTGGGCTTCTTGGCTCAAGGCGCCGAACGACATGGCGCCGGTGACGAAGTGCTTTACAATCTCTTCTTCGGGCTCTACTTGCTCTATGGGTATGGGGTGGCGGTGGAAGCCGAGGAAGTCGCGCAGGAAGATGGGTTTGGCTTTTTCGTCGACCAAGCGGGAGAATTCCTTGAACTTCTTGTAGCTGCCCAAGCGGGTGGCCAATTGCAGGGTGCTGATGACTTCGGGCGTCCACGCATGTTGCTCGCCGTCCTTGCGGAAGGAGTAGATGCCTTTGTTGGGGAGCAGTCCGTCGGGCTCGCTGCCAAATCCGGCATCGTGCATGGCGATGGCGTCGCGCGCCACTTCGTCCAAACGGATGCCGCCGATGGTGGAACGCAGTCCGCCGAAATAGGCGTTGCCGAGCTCTTCGCTGATGCCGATGGCTTCGAATATCTTGGCGCCACGGTAGGAACGTATGGTGGAGATGCCCATCTTGCTCATGATTTTGAGCAGTCCCTTGCAGATGGCGGTAATGTATTTCTTTTCGGCGGTGGCATAGTCGAGCTGGATTTCGTTCCTGGAAACCAACTTGTCGATAATGGCGAATGCCATGTAGGGGTTCAGCGCGCTGGCGCCGAAGCCAAGCAGCAGGGCCGCGTGCATCACTTCGCGCGTCTCGCCGCTCTCCACCACCAAGGCAGTCTGCACGCGCTTGCCCACCGAAATGAGGTGGTGGTGCACGGCGCTGACGGCAAGCAGCGAGGGAATGGCGGCGTGGGCGCTGTCCACGTCACGGTCGGTCAAGACAATGTAGTTCACCCCTTCGTTGACCGACTCTTCGGCTTGCTTGCAAAGGGCCGAGAGCGACTCTTGCAGCCCGGCGCGTCCTTTGGAGACTTCGAAGAGCATGGGGAGCTTCACGGTCTTGAATCCTTTGTAGCGGATGTTGCACAGCAGGTCGAGCTGGGTGTTGCTCAATATGGGGTGGTTCAAGCGCACCATCTTGCAATGGCTCTCGTCGGGGGTGAGGATGTTCATGCCCACGGCGCCGATGTACTCGGTGAGCGACATGACAAGCTCCTCGCGGATGGGGTCGATGGGCGGGTTGGTGACTTGCGCGAATTGCTGGCGGAAGTAGTTGTAGAAGAGCTGGGGCTTGTCGGAAAGCACGGCAAGCGGGGTGTCGTTGCCCATCGCGCCGCCCGGCTCTGCACCGTTCTGAGCCATGGGCATGATGATTTTCTCCACGTCTTCCTTGGAGTAGCCGAAGGTGCGCAGCATGCGGTCGTAGCACTCCACGCTGTGGGGCACTTTACGTCCGCTCTTGAGCTCGTCGAGCTCGATGCGGTTGCCTGCCAACCACGTGCGGTAGGGCTTGGCCTCGGCCAATTGCCGCTTGAGCTCGCCGTCGTAATAGATTTTGCCCTCTTTGGTATCTACCAAGAGAATCTTGCCCGGTTGCAGGCGGCCTTTCTCCTTGATGTCGCCCGGCTCGAAGTCCA
>JAJPYW010000104.1 GCA_021204715.1 Prevotellaceae bacterium | reverse complement strand
CCGAGGATGTGAAGGTGGAGGGACACCACCGCTTCATCGACCTGCAATACACCATCCACGGAAACGAGTTGATGGGCATTACCCATGAGGTGGACAGCGTGCGCGACGAGTATGACCCGCAGAAGGAAATCGGCTTTTTCTGGGCTTCCAACGTGAAGTTCTATCCCACGGATGCCAGCTACTTCTTCCTCTTCTTCCCGTCTGACTACCACCAGCCTTCCGTAAAGGGCGAGGGCGAGCCTGCCGAGAGCCGCAAGATTGTGGTGAAGATTGAATATGTTCAGTAACAATGCTTGATTGACGTAAACCGGGCGTCTGCCGCATGCCGTGGCCGGTGCTTGTGTGCGAAACGATAGGATAAGGGAATGTGTCCACCGGTGGACATGTTCCCTTTTTCTATATGTGAACGTCCTGCCATATTCGTGGAATGTGCATGTTTGTATGGGAAAACGGACGTGTAATGACAATATGTTTGCAATGTTGTCGTCGTGCTTTCCTATCCAGCCAGACTGCTTAAATGCCCCTCTTTCAAATGCTTTCCATTCACTTCTTGCGGGCTTTACCACTACCTGCAATCAAGCCTTTTTACTAATTGTACACAATATGATAACAACGTGGATAATATTGTAAGAAGTATGATATTTATTTAATTGTATAATAAATGTTTATAGCATATTATTTTTCTCATTTCCCATTTGCGACATTGAAAAACTTGCCTATCTTTGCAGCTGTTTTTATGATTTACGACTGTTTAATAAACTATATTGACTATGGAATATGAAATGCCGTTGGCAAACAATCACATCTCCGTGGATTGTGTGGTGATAGGTTTTGACGGGGAACAATTGAAGGTACTGCTTGTGAAGCGTGCCGGTGTGGAGGGGGGTGAAGAGTTTCACGACATGAAGCTGCCCGGAAGCCTCATATACATGGACGAAGATTTGGACGGCGCGGCCAAGCGGGTGCTTGGCGAGCTCACCGGGTTGAAAAGCGTGAACTTGATGCAGTTCAAGGCCTTCGGCTCGAAAAACCGCACCGATAATCCCAAAGACGTGCACTGGTTGGAACGCGCCATGCAGATGAAGGTGGAGCGCATCGTAACGATTGCCTACCTTTCGTTCGTGAAGATACGCCGCAGGCCCAACCGTGGTTTGGAGGATTATCAGGCATGCTGGGTGTCGTTAGACGATGTGAAGGATTTGGCTTTCGACCACAACCTTATTATCCGCGAGGCATTGGCCTACATACGCCAGCGGGTGGCATTCAACCCGTCGTTGCTTTTCGACTTGTTGCCCCACAAGTTCACAGCCTTGCAGCTGCGCACGCTCTACGGGTTGGTCTACGGCAAGCAGGTGGACATACGTAACTTCCACAAGAAGATGATGCTCATGGACTATGTGGTGCCCTTGGAGGAGCGCGAGCAGGGTGTGGCACACAGGGCGGCCCGTTACTACCGCTTCGACAAGAAGGTTTATAACAAGGCGCGGCGCTCATGAGGTAGTTTGGCCGGGGCGGTTGCCTATATATATAATAAGGTATAGGAAAATGGCGCGGCAACGGCCGTCCTGCTTCTGCAGACAGGCCATACAAACGCAATGAACACGATAAACACACAAACGAAAGGTTTTATATGTATCTGTTAGGTTATGATATCGGAAGCTCGTCGGTCAAGGCGAGCTTGGTGGATGCCGTGAGTGGCAAATGTGTCTCTTCCGCCTTCTTTCCCAAAACGGAGGCGCCGATTATTGCGGTAAAGCAAGGTTGGGCCGAACAGAATCCGGAGAGTTGGTGGGAGAACTTGAAGTTGGCTACACAGGCTATTTTGACCGAGAGCGGAGTGAACGGCGGTGAAATCAAGGCCATCGGCATCTCTTACCAAATGCACGGCTTGGTGTGCGTGGACAGGAACCGTCAAGTGCTGCGGCCGGCCATTATATGGTGTGACTCCCGGGCGGTGCCTTACGGCGAACGCGCTTTCAAGGCGTTGACTCCGGATTGGTGCTTGTCGCACCTGCTCAACTCGCCGGGTAACTTCACCGCCTCGAAACTCGCTTGGATGAAAGAGAACGAGCCGCAGGTTTATGAACGTATATATAAGGTAATGATGCCGGGCGACTACATTGCCATGCGCCTTGGCGGTGAAATTTGCACCACTGTATCCGGCCTTTCCGAAGGGATGTTCTGGGATTTCAAGGAGAACCGTCCGGCACGGGCTTTATTAGATTACTATGGTTTTGACGAGTCGTTGCTGGCCGGCATCGTGCCCACTTTTGCTGAACAAGGACAGGTGAGCGTGGAAGCTGCCGCCGAGTTGGGACTGAAGGCCGGTACGCCCATCACTTACCGGGCGGGCGACCAACCCAACAATGCCCTTTCGCTGAATGTGTTCAATCCGGGCGAAATCGCTTCGACCGCGGGTACAAGCGGTGTGGTGTATGGTGTGAACGGACGGGTGGATTACGATGCCAAGTCGCGTGTGAACACCTTCGCCCACGTGAACCATACCGGGCAAGAGACACGTTTGGGCGTGTTGCTTTGCATCAACGGTACGGGCATTTTGAACTCGTGGATAAAGCGCAACATCGCGCCGGCGGGCATCTCGTACAACGAAATGAACGTGCTGGCTTCGCAAGCCTCCATAGGCAGCGGCGGCGTGAGCATACTGCCATTCGGCAACGGGGCCGAGCGCATGTTGGAGAACAGGGAGATAAACTGCTCCATCCGGGGGCTGAATTTCAACTTGCACGGCAAGCAACACATTGTACGCGCAGCCCAGGAGGGCATCGTTTTCTCGTTCAAATACGGCATCGACATCATGGAACAGATGGGCATGAGCGTGCGGATAATCCATGCCGGACACGCCAATATGTTCCTCAGTTCTATCTTCCGCGACACATTAGCCGGAGTGACCGGCGCCACCATCGAGCTGTACGATACCGATGGTTCGGTAGGTTCGGCCAAGGGCGCGGGTATCGGCGCGGGTATCTATAAGAACCACGACGAGGCCTTCGCCACGTTGGAGAAATTGGACGTGATAGAGCCAAACCATGCCAAACGGCAGGAGTACCTTGAGGCGTATGCCCGCTGGAAACGCCGCTTGGAGAAGTC